>DATAWG010000095.1 GCA_036267355.1 Pirellulales bacterium
GTCGTTCAGCGTGCCGGTGGCGGCGGCGCTTACATTCGCCGTCACCGTGTAGGTGATGCTGCTGCCGGAAGCCAGATTCACGGATGCATCGTCGATGTTTCCGCTGCCGCTGGCGGTGAAACCGGCAGCGCCGCTGGTGCCGATGGCGGAGTAGGTGTCGCTCGTGATCCCGGCCGGCAAGGTGTCAACCACCGCCGCTCCCACAGCATCGCTAGGACCGGTGTTTTGCACCGTGATCGTGTAGACGATCGCCTCGCCGGGCACGACCATGCCCGTAGTGCCCGCGCCGGCGCTCGAGCCGCCGCCGCTATCGGTCTTAGTGACCAGCAGGTCGACTAGCGGCGTGAGGGTGTCGGCGTCGGTGGCGGAGGTCGCTCCGGACACTTCGTTTGGATTGGTGTTCGTTTCGCCGCTGGCGACCGTGGCAGTCGCCGTATTGGTAAGCGTGCCGGTCGCGGCGCTGCTGACATTCGCCGTCAAGGTGTACGTGACACTGCTGCCGGATGCCAAATTGACCGATGTGTCGTCGATGCTGTCGTTGCCGCTGGCGGTGAAACCGGAAGCGCCGCTGGTGCCCGTGGCGGTGAAACTATCGCTGGTGATGCCGGCCGGCACGAGGTCGGCGACGGTCAGGCCGACGGCGTTGCTTGGACCGATGTTTTGGACATTGATCGTGTAGGTGACACTTTGGCCGGGCACGAGATCGCCGCCGGAACTGTCGGTTTTCGTGACGAGCAGGTCGACATACGGCGTAAGCGAGTCGGTATCGATTGCGGAGGTGACACCGGCGATTTCGTTTGGATTGGTGTTGGTTTCGCCGCTGCCCGCCGTGGCCGTGGCGGTGTTGCTCAGCGTGCCAGTGGCCGAGGCCGCGACGTTCGCCACGACGGTATAAGTAATACTCGCGCCGGAGGTCAGATTCACCGCGGTGTCGTCGATGCTTCCGCTGCCGCTGGCGGTGAATCCCGATGCGCCGCTGGTGCCCGTGGCCGCGAACGTGTCGTTCGCGATTCCGGCGGGCAACGAGTCGGCCACTTTGACACCCACCGCATTGCTCGGGCCGGTGTTTTCGACGGTGATCGTGTAGGTCACTTGCGTGCCGGGCACGACGCTGCCGCCGGAATTGTCGGTCTTCGTGACAACTAGATCGACTTGGGGCGTCAGGCTGTCGCTGTCGGTCGCCGAATTGTTCGTGGGGACCGGATCAGCGACGTTGGCGGGCGTTGCGACCGTCGCGGTGTTGGTCAGCGTGCCGGTTTTCGTAGCGCCGATGTTGGCCGTCACGGTATACGTGATCGTGCTCGCGGCGGGCATATTCACGGTGTCGTTGATGCTGCCGCTGCCGGTCGATGCATTGGTCGTGTCGGCGGCGCCGCCGGTGGTCGAGACGGTGAAAGTGTCGCTCGTGATATCGGCGTTGGCGGCCAGCAGGTCTTTCACCACCGCGGCGGTAACCGCATTCGGGCCGTTGTTGCTGACGACGATCGTGTAGGTGTCTGGCGTGCCGGGAACGGCCGAGGCTTCGTTGTCGGTGTCGGTGATTGCCAGATCGGCCTTGAGCAGGTTATCCGTCAGGCTGGCGGTGTTGTTGGCCGTGTTGGTGTCGGTAAACAATGCCGGCGCGCCGATGCTGGCCGCGTTGGTGATCAGTCCGGTGGCGCTGGCGCTAATGGTGGCAGCGACCGTGTAGGTGATCGTGCTGCCGATGGGCAGGTACACGGAATCGGCGATGGCGCCGCTGCCGCTCGTGTGCGTCAGATCGGCGGCGCCGCCGGTCGTGGCAACGGTGTACGTGTCGCTGGCGATTGCTGCCGGAAACGCATCGCTGACGGTGGCTCCGACCGCGGCGCTCGGGCCGTTGTTGGCCACGGTAATCGTGTAGACGATCGTGCCGCCGGCGCTGGCCAGACCTGCGGCGCCGCTGGCGCTCGAGCCACCGAGATTGTCGGTCTTGGTGATCGATAGGTCGCCGCTCAAGCCGCCGGCATTGGCGGCCACGGCAAGATTGGCGCCGCCCGAAACGCTCAGATCATCGACAATCAATGCGCCGGGAATCGTGCTGCCGTTGCCGTGGATCGAGGTGCCGGCGGTTCCGGCTACCTGAAACTGGGCGTCGGGGATGTACACCTCGCCGGTCAAATTGACGGTCGCACTGCCGGAGATTGAAATCGGCCGGATGTTCGTCCGGTTCTGAAAGAGAACAATGCCTTGATAGACGCCGCTGGTCGGCGCCGAGAGTGAGACGCTCGCCGAACCGCTGATGCTGATGCTATTGATGGAATCGTAGATGGTCACTCCGGTTCCCGTCACGGTGCCGCCGCTGATGCTCATTCCGCCTTCCAAATAGTAGAGGCCGGGAAGCAGCGTGACGTGCGCATTGCCGCTGATTTGGATGCGGCCGATATACGTGCCGGGCGAAAGCGTAACGCTGGCGCCGTTGACGACGGCATCGTAATAAGTCGTCGCGGGCGCCGTGGGAAGCGGCAACGCGGCCAGCGGATCGGCCACTGCCGCCGAACCGGTGACGACGTTGCCCAAGTATTGACCGCTGGCGGCGGATAGATTGCCATGCACATAGACGTTGTTGGCGGAAACGTGGCCCGACCCCGATCCCTCGGCGCCGGCCGCACTGGCCGAATCGACGACGATATCGCCGCTGGTGACGACGATGCTGCCGCTGCCCGAGTGAACCAGCGAGCCGGAAGAGGTGGTGTCGAGGGTAAGGATGCCGAGGTTCGGCGAGACGCTAAGCATCGCCCGTTTTTCGAGCGATTCGGCTCGGAGCACGCGGCGGCGCTTTCGGCCACCGCTCGTCGAAGGCGCCGGTGAAGCGGGCGAGTTTTTCGTGCGACGGTTGAAAAACGGGCGCAGAAACATAGAGACTCGCTATTCTTCGCCAACAAGGCGATGCAAGGAAAGAATTCAGACCGCAAAGCACAGCCGAGAATTCGGCGGCATTTGCGAACCAACGAATTGTTTTGTCGAACGACTAGATAAGATCTGCCACGCTTTTGTTGGCGTTCACGCTTCAGCGCGCGCCCGCTTGCCGCGAAGCCTGAACTCCAACCCCGAAACGATCGCACTTACCGGCGGCTAGCGCCTTGCCGCTAATACGCTGTCGTGAGCGCCAAGGCGCTGGCCGCCGTTGAACTTAGGGACGACCGCCTCACCGCAGCGCTGCCGTCTTCGCCTCCGACGGCAACAGCTCTTCCGTGAATCGCGCCACATAGTGCATCGCGCTTTCCGGACCGGAGAAGCTCAACACACGTTCGTCCAAGTCGGTCCGCTGGCCGACCATCCGCCCGGCATCGATGTCGAAGCGAATCTGCCCGCTCCACAAGCGTTGAATCAGTTGGGCCCGAACTTTGGGATTATCGACGGGCGTGAGGATCTGCGTTTCGACCGAGATCGTGGCGATCCCGTCTTTGACTTCTTCGAGTTCGTATCGCAACCGGGTTTCGATCTTTTTCACGGTTCCGTCTTCGAGCGGCACGGTGACCTCGTTCGGCAACGTCCACACGCATCCGATCGCGGCCGGCTGCTTGGGCAGCGGCACCACGAGCACGCTGCCGCTGGCGTCGATCGCCGGGCGATGCTTTTCTTCTCGCGAAAGCACCGTGCCCGCCGGATCGATCGTGACGACCGCCAATGTCGTGTTGAGCGATTTCGCGACATCTTCGTATCCCGGCGGAGCTTTCTTATCGGTCTGGCTGTTGTAGCGAATTTCCTGCCGGCCCGACATTTCATTGCGCATATCGACGGTTTCGACGGAATGCTCGAAGGTGATATTGCCGGCGGCGTCGACGTTCTTGACCCGCCACAGTTTGGTCGAGAGGCTGATCATCTGCGTCGATTGCGTCGAGCCGGAGATCGTCGTCTCGATCGTCGCCAATTGCGAGACACGCGTGCGAAGCTCTTCGCCCGAATGAAGCTTGTAGCGGAGCGTATACTGCGTTGCGGCAGTGGGCGGCGTCGCGGCGGAAGCTTTTGCCGCGGTGCTTTTGACCGACGTCGACTGCGGCTCGGCGGCATTTGCGGGCACCGCGCTTGCAGCCACGGCGACAACAAGCGCGCCGCCGCAAAGAAGAAGAGCAGATCTCATCGGCTCGCATCCTTTCGAGCAAAAGTCGCATATCAGAGCGAATTTTTCAGGATCGCCATCCGTGGCGTTCCGCCGCATGCCGCCGGCCCGACCGTGCGCCGCAATTCACCCGCGCCGAAAAACAGCACCAGTTTTGGTGCTCACACTAGCCCGACGCGTTAGCGAGGGAAGCCTCGCCAGCGAATTTATTTTTTGAGCGGCGCTTACCGCGAGCCGGCATTCGGGTCAACATTTTGCCTCGCCCCGCGGCCAATTGTTTCCGCCCCAGCCCAGCTTTTCCCGTAAAGTGCGGTAGTAGCCTCGACCGGTGACTTCGACCAATTTGAACTGCGGCTTCGCGCGGGCCACGCGAATCCGATCGCCCGGCTCCAGCGCACACAACACCCGCCCATCGACGACCACCGCCGTGCCGGCGTGCGGCCGCGGCACAGTCAATTCGTACACCCGATCGGCCGAATCCACCACGGGCCGATTCGTCAACGTATGCGGACTGATCGGCGAAATCACGAACGCCTGCAGGTCTTTTCGCAGGATCGGACCGCCCGCGGAAAGGCTGTGGGCCGTCGAACCGACGGGCGTACTGATAATCAAACCGTCGCAACTATAGGTAGTTACCAATTCTGCGTCAACGTAGAGATGCACTTCGAGGATCGAGAAGGGCCGGCCGCCCAACACGGCCGTTTCATTCAGCCCCAATTGCTTCTGCACTTGCTTGCCGTCGCGCGACACGGTGCATTCGAACATCAAATGCTCGACGGTGTGAAACTTGCCGGCGAGAACCGTCGGCAAGGCATCGATGAGTTCGTCGGGCGTGAGATCGGCCAGGAAACCCAGCTTTCCCAAATTTCCGCAAACGACCGGCACCTGCCGATAGCACATCCGGTTGGCGGCCCGCAGAATCGCGCCATCTCCTCCCAATACGATCGCCAGATCGGCATCGACCGCTGCCAGATCCTTGTAATCGCCAAGATCCGCAAGCACGAGATCGGCGTGCCGCTCGATCACCGGCCGCAACCGCTCGGCCTCGCGGGCCACAAGCGCCCCGTCGCCATAGCCCAGCAGCATCACGCGCATTCGTCGTTGCGGCTGCAAACTCGATTCCGCAGGCGATTGTTCCTGGTCGTGCATGCCAGCGATCCTAGCGGAAGCGATGCGCTCGGGGCAAGTGGCCCGCTCCGACCGCATTTTCCACCCGGTGCCGACCGCACGAGCAAGGGAGTGCACGGCGAATAAATAGCCTATCCTTCCTTGTATACCCGTAGCGCGCGAGAAAGTTGATTTTCCAGATTCGATCTGGCACCATACCAAGGGGCGTTTGACCCGCTGGGAGAACGAACCTGATCGCAATCGCGCTTGTCAATTCAATCAGGCCGCGCCGCCACGTCGCATATCAATTCCTGATATCGCTGCCGCACCAAATCGCAGAGTGATTCATGACGATCGAGCAACTTCTGCCGCCGATGTCCGAGGCGGAGCGGCTGGCCGAAGCGCAGCGACTGTATCGCGACGGGCTCTATTTGCAGGCGTATACCAAGGCCCAGGCGATCGCTCCGCTCGCGGATTGGAAAGGGGCGCGGCCGCGGGTGCTGGCCGGCCGGTTGGCCGGAGTGCTCGGCGGCTTGCGATTGGCCCGAGCGTTGCACTTGGCCGCGCTGCGCGAGAATCCGGGCGATCCCTTGGCGCGCTACTACGGTCTTCGGGCCGTATTTCAACGCCGCGGTCCGTGGAACACACGGCGATTATGGTTGCAGGCCGGTCCGCTCGCCGAGGGCCCCGCCCACTTACGGGCCGATTGGCTTTCGTTCTACGCGTTTCTCTGCGCGACGTTGCGCGATTTCGAAGTTGCCGACCGGTTTATCGACGAAGCGCTGGCGATTGCGCCGGAGCGCCCCTGGATTCATGTCGAGCATTCGAGCATCTTGCAGATCGAAGATCGGTTTGAAGAAGCGCTTGCCGCGGCCGAGCGGGCGCTCGATTTGCGGCCGTGGTTTCGCCCTGGCGTGCAAGCCGCGGCGGAATACCTGTGCCGTCTCAATCGCGATCGCGAGGCGGTCGACTTGCTGACCGCCGCCTCCGAACGGCTGGAGTGCGGCAATGTCGTCGCCCAATTGGCCACCGTGCAAAGAGAACTCGGCAACGAAGAGGCGGCACGCGAAAGCCTCGCCCGATTGCACGAACTGTTTCCACTGCAAGATAAAACGATGGCCGCTTGGATTGCCGGCGTCGAATGCGATTTGAACTCGCAGCGCGACGATCTCACGACGGCGATCGCGGCCGGCCGCCGCGCCGGCAAGGGGTATTACGAACACATCGTCGCCAATCTCGAAGCCTCGAAGCCGAGCGATCAGCGCGTCTTGCTGCCCGTCGAATTCGTGCAGCAGCAGCATGTCACCTGCGCCCCGGCGACGATGACGGCGCTCTGCAAGTTTTGGCGGCATGAAGCGGAACATGTCGAAATCGCCGACCAGATCTGCTTCGACGGCACGCCGCAACATTTGCAGCGGCAGTGGGCCGAGGCCAACGGCTTCGTGGTCCGACAGTTCTCCGTCGATTGGAATACGACCGTCGCGCTCGTGGATCGGGGGGCGCCGTTTACGCTGGTCACCGTTTCGCCGCCGACGTCGCACCTGGTCGCGGTGATGGGCTACGATGCTCGTCGCGGAACGCTCCTGTTGCGCGATCCGTCGCTGCGGTGCCGTAGCGAGATGCTCGGCAAAGAGGGGCTCGAAGCATTTCGCTCGACCGGGCCGCTGGGGATGGTGATGGTGCCGCGCGAGCGATCGGAATTGCTCGACGGCCTGGCGCTACCGGACGCCGAGTTGTACGACGAACTGCACGCGTTGCAGATCGCGCTGGAGCGGCACGAGCGCGAGCGGGCGGGCGAGCTATCGAACCGCATGCGCGAGCACAGCCCGGACCACCGCGTCACGCTCTACGCCCGCCGAGCGCTTGCCGCCTACGACAGCGATCCGATCGCGGCCCGCCATGCCTACGAGCAATTGCTCCAGCAATTTCCCGACGACACGATGCTGCTCTTGGCGCGGCTCGGGCTGATGCGCGACGATTCGACGCGGCAGGAACGGATCGATTTTCTCACCGAAATCGAATCCAGCCCGCGGCGAAACGGCTTGTTCCGCTTGCAACTCGCGGAAGAGCTTGCGTTCGACGCGCGATGCCATGCCGAAGCGGGCGGGTTGCTGCGGCGATTGTTCGTCCAGCGCCCCTATGAAGCCCGCTGCTACTACACGCAAGCGCGCATCGAATGGGAGGCCAGCGATTTTGCCAAAGCCACCGATCTCTATCGCTGCGCCGCCTGTTTGAACGACACGAACGACCGCTTCGCGCGCGATTGGTTTCTCGCCTCGCGGCACGTGAAACAGGGAGATCAAGCCCTCGCGTTCTTGCGTTCCCGATTCGCCCGCTACGGCCACAAATCGAATCGCCCGGCAATCACGCTTGCCAACGCCTACAACGATCTGGGCCTGGGGCAAGATGCGCTGGCAATGCTCGAGGAGGCGGTTCGCCGCCGGCCCGACGACGGCGAACTGCTCGCTTTCGCCGCCGATTCGCATGGTTGCCGCGGCAACCATGCACAAGCCAAGAAACTGTTGGCGGATGCCGAAGGTCACTCGCGGCGCGGCTATTGGCTTCGCATCGCGGCCGCCATCGCCGAGGCGGAAGGAGACCTGACGGTCGCGCGCCGCTATCGGACGGAAGTCGTCGAGCTCGAACCGCAAGCTGCCGATGCCCACGGCGCGCTCTGCAGTCTCTTGGAAGCAACCGAAGGCCAAGACGCGGCGTTCGAATATCTGCGGAAGGCCGTCGCGCGCTGGCCGAGCAATCTGGCGCTCGTGCGGCTGACGGTCCAGCCGTTCAACCCACGACACCTCGACGAAGCCGAGACGATGCTCCGCCGCTTGCTCGACATCAATCCGACCGATGCCTGGGCGCATCGCGAATTGGCTTCGCTGCTGGTGGCCGATGGACGATTCGATGAAGCGGCGCTGGAAGCCGGCACCGCGATCGCGCTCTCGCCCGGCGATAACCACGGCTATGGAATGCGCGGCTACGCTCGCGAACGGTCGGGCGATATTCCCAAGGCGATGGCCGATTATCGCCTGGCCGTCGAGCATTCCGCCGACGATGAGCCGTCGATCCGGCATTTGCTGCATTGTGCGCCGGCGCACGCCGATCGGGTTGCCGCGCTCGAATTCGTTCATGAGCAATTGAAGCGGCAAACGACGCTCGGCATGGGAATCCTGGCCTATCGCGACCAGGCGCGCGGAGTGCTCAAGCCCGATGCGGTCTTGGCGAATCTACGCGATGCATTCGCCGCCCGCCCGGATCTATGGCACGCATGGTCGGCAATGATCCGCCAGTTGACCGACATGGACCAACTCGTCGAGGCGGCGGAGATTGCGACCGCGGCCACGGCGAAATTTCCCTTGCTGCCGCGGCTATGGTGCGACTTGGCGGCGGTTCGCCGCGCCGCCCGCGACTCCGAGGGGGAGATCGCCGCGCTCGACTGCGCCCTGCGGATCAATCCGAATTGGACCACGCCGATTTGCGCGCTGGTCGAAGCGTTGGAGCGCGCCGGCCAGCGGGATCGCGAACGAAGGGTTTTGGAAAGCGCCGTGGCCCGCTTGCCGCTGGACGGCGTGCTGCGCTGCTATTTGTCGGACTCGCAATGGAGAGCGGGAGAGCGAGAAAAGGCGGTCGAATCGCTTGTGTCGGCCGTTCGAAATGTGTCCGACAACGATAAGGCCTGGTCGAGCCTCGTGGAACGAGCGAGCCTGGCCGGCTGTCCGCAACGGGCCGAACAGGCGGCCCGCGATGCGGTGGCTCGCTGTCCGGGCGATTCGCGAGCCTGGCACCGGCTGGCGCAGATGCTCCGCTCTCCCGCGTCGTTCGACGAGCGCATGGCGGCGCTGGACCGTGCGACGCAACTCGATCCTCGCGCCACCGCCGCGCACGTATTGCGGGTGGAATTGCTGCGCGACGCGAAGCGGTTTGCCGACGCCCATGCGGCCTGCGCTCCGGCGGTTTACGGTGAGCGGCGGCCGGTCGAACTGCGGCTCGAAGCAGCCCGCGTCTGCGCGGCGGAAGGACAAACCACAAATGCGATCGCCGAGACACGGGCACTCTTGCAAGAAAATCCCGACTTTTGCCGTGGTTGGCGGCAGTTGTGCGAATGGTATTCGGCCGGCTCGGGCCATGGCGCCGAACTGTTGGAAGCCGCCCGGCAACTCACCGCGATTTTCCCACGAGACACGTCCGGATGGCGGTTCCAAGGCGAAGCGCAATGGCGACTGGGAAACCGCGAAGAGGCAAAGCAAGGGTTTCGCCGCTCCATCGAATTGTTTCCGACCTGGGCGTACACCCGCCGCTGCCTGTTCGATCTCCATTTTCAAGACAAGGAATACGACGCCGCGGGCGAAGCCCTCCAAGGGGCGCTCCAGACGGATCGCGACGCCTATACGCTAACGCGGCATATCCAACTACTGAGCGCGCGACGCAAAACCGATGAAGCGATCGCGGCCCTGGCAGAGCTCTGCACGGGCGAGTTGCCGACCGATTGGGCGCTGAAGACCGCGATCGCCGCGATGAGCCAACAGCGCTGGCAAAACCAAGTGCGGCTGACACTGCTCGCGGCAATGGCCAAGCCGGGCGTAAATCCGCAGATCGCCGCCGAATGGGCCCGTGTCGAAGTCAAGCTGAAGCAATGGCAGCGGGCGCTGAAGCAGCTCAAGAAGCTGGTGGGCAACGACGCGGCATGGTCGGCCGCCGCCGGCCCGTTGATTTCCGGAATGGCCGATGCCCGCAAGAAAATTGCCGTCAGTTGGTTTATTCGTCGGAATCGCCAGCGCCTGAAGCGAGATCTCTCTTGCTGGGGAAGCACCGGCTACGCATTGCTCACCATTGGCCGATATCGGTCGGTGGTCAAATGGCTCGCTGCCTGGAAAACGCGCCCCGGCGTCCAGCCCTGGATGCTGACAAATCTGGGCGTCGCGCTGGCGATGCTCGGCCGTTATGAAGAAGCTGCTCAAGTTCACCGATCTGCAATCGCACTGCCGGCCGATCAAACCACGCCGGCGCAAAAAATCTATCTCGCGGCGCTCGAAGCCGGCGCCGGCCGATTCGAGGTCGCAAAGCCGCTCGTCGATCAAACCGCGGAAATCCAGTTGAAAGACTTTCCTCGCGCCATCCGAACGCTGGTCGCCGAAATCTTGAGCCTCCGCGACGATGAGAAGCTTGCTCGCTCGTGGTTCCCGAGCCTCGACGCCCGAATCCGGCTGAATCGAGCATTACGGCCGTTCGCCAAGTTGCGGGCCTCGAGCCGGTTTATGCGGCGGACGCAATCCCGCATCGTCGACCGATTGGCCCGCGATCGGGGCTGGTGGCTGCTCTGGCTGGCGTCTTAACAAGCGGCGAGGCGCGGAGAGCCATTCGCCACAACCGCCGGCCGGCGTATAATTCGCGGTCGGCGTATCCCTCGAAACCGAACGAAACGGGCGTCGGGCTCTTATCAGGGAGAGAATCATGAAATTTGTCGCATTGATCGGCGGTTGTTTGGTACTGGGCCTTGGAATGTTGCTGGCACATGCCCAACTTGCCCAACCGCAAGCTCCGGCGCCGAAGAACACGGATTCTCCAAAACAGGCGACGACCGTTTCTTCGCAAGCTGCCACTCCGCAGGCTGTCCCTTCGCAAACCGCGGCCGCTGAAGCGAAGCCGGCGACCGTCGCCGTGCAGGTCTTCAATCGCGAAGGGAAACTCGTCGGCCCGGTCGAATCGCCGAAGGTGGAACTGAGCGCCGGCGATTGGAGAAAACGCCTCTCGCCCGAAGCATTCGATGTGTTGCGAAATCAAGGCACCGAACCGCCGTTTAGCGGCGAATATGTCGATACCAAGACCGACGGCGTCTATGTTTGTGCCGGATGCGGGCTGCCGCTCTTCGCTTCGGATGCGAAATTTCACTCGGGCACCGGTTGGCCGAGCTTTTTTCAACCGATCGTCAAGGGCAACGTGGCTGAGATGACCGATCGGAGTTTCGACGACGTGCGCACCGAAATTCATTGCCCGCGCTGCGGCGGCCATCTGGGCCATGTGTTCAACGATGGCCCCAAGCCGACCGGCTTGCGGTATTGCCTCGATTCCGTCGCGCTGCGGTTCGTGGCGCACGACCAACTCGCGTCACTCGCCGACCCGGCCGCTGAAAAACGGGGATCCGCCCGGGCGCTGCAACAATCCAACGCGACAAAGACGACCGCGACGGCCGTATTTGCCGGCGGATGTTTTTGGGCCACCGAGGCGGCCTTCGATCAGATCAAGGGAGTCGTCCATGCCGAGTGCGGCTATTGCGGCGGCGCCAAAGAAACGGCCGACTACGATACCGTCTGTCGCGGCAACACGGGCCACGCCGAATCGGTTCGCGTGACTTACGATCCAAGCCGCGTGAGTTACGATCAATTGCTCGATGTCTTCTTTGCCGCCCACAATCCGACCGAGCTGAACTACCAGGGGAACGACGAAGGCCCGCAATATCGCTCCGCCATTTTCTACGCCGACGCCGAGCAAGAGGCCGCCGCCAAGGCGAAGATTCAAACTCTCTCAAAGGCACACGCGTTTCCCGATCCGATTGTCACTGCCGTCGAGCCACTCAAGACGTTTTTCATCGCCGAAAAGCATCACCAAAACTACGTTCACGACCATCCGGATGAATCATATATCCGCAACGTTTCGATTCCGAAGGTGGAACACGTGCGGCAGAAATATCCCGAGCTAATCAAGGCCAGCGAATAATCGGGCAAAAGATTTATTCGCGCCGATCGCGTCGGCGGCGCAACGCGAAAATCAGGCCCACACTGCCGAAGGCCGCCAGCAGAATCGTTGAAGGCTCGGGGACAGCGGCTGGATTGACAGCGGCTGAGTTGACAGCGGAAGTCGCGGTCGGAGCGAACGCGGCAGACTCGCTTCCAATTTTTGACGCGGGCGAAGAGCCAAGCGGGCCGGTGTCCGAGGCCAGCAGGCCTGACACCGTTTCGAGGGCTAATGCATCGGCAGCCGTATTCGACGGCAGAATCGCGAGCACGCGGCTTTCCAGTTGGCTCGCATCCAAACCTGGGTCCGCGGCCGACAATTGCGCGATCGCCGTGATGCGATTTTCCAGCGATTGGCCGGTGGCGCTTGTGATCGCGCCGGAGGCGATCGCGGCTTGGATGGCCGAGAAGGGGTCGCTGGTATCGAAGGGCTCCGTGCTGGTGGAAGCGACGGCCGGCGTTGCACTGGTCGCGGCGATTGAGGAGTTTTGACCGCCCTCTTGGTCGCCGGCGTAGGGCAGGATCGTCACGGTCGAGCCGGCGTTGATCGCCAGCGTGTTTTGCAGAATCTGCGCGGCCGACAGGCTGGCGGCGTTCATGCCATCGCCGACCATTGTGTTCCCGGCATACGTGGTCGGCGATGTGGTTAGCGGGGTGCTGGAGATCACGCCCACGGTTTGCGAGGTGGCGCCGACGACCGACAGCGCGGCATCGCCGCTGTTGCCGAGGCCTGCGGTGGTGATGTTGGCTGCGGTGCTGCCTTGCGACAATGCTTCAGCGCCGGCGAGTCGTAGCGTTGCTCCCGCGGCGACGGTTACGGAGACCGCGCCCGAAACGGTTGCCGGAGAACTGGGATTGAGCGCCAATGTGCCGCCGTTGACGGCGACGGCATTGGCGCCTCCCCAATTCAGCATGCCGCCGATCTGGAGCGTGCCGGAGTTGACCGTCAAGGCGCTGCCGCTTCCGATGCTCACCGGGCCACTGAGCGTGAGCGTGTTGCCGTTGCCGATGACGGTCAGATTGGAGGAGGCGCCGGCGAGACTGAGCGTGCCGGCGAACGTGGTCGAACTGGATTGGCTCACGGTCAGCGTAGCGCTATTCATGTTCAACTGGCCGGCGCCGCTGCCGCAAAGGTTGCCGATCGAAAAGCGGGTGTTGGAGAGATTGACGATCGACAGGCTTCCATTGATGGCCAGCGGAGCGGAGCCGCCGCCGAGCGTGGCCAATGGGGATTGATCGCCGGCGTAGAGCGTGCCGCTGTTGACCGTCGTGCCGCCGCTGTAGCCATTCGCGCCTTCGAGATACAGCATGCCGCCGCCGGTGAGCACGATCGATTGGCCGGGCGTGCCGCTCGAATCGTTGATCGATCCAAAAATAGTCAGCGCGCTGTTGGTCGTGCCGTCGATATTGAAGGTCGTGGTTTGACTGGAATCCGCAAGGCTAAGCGTCGAATCGATTTTCGGCGCCGCGCCGCCAGACACATTCACGATCGCGCCCGAACCGCCGATGCCGTTGCTGCCGCCGTTGTTGTCGAGCGTCAGCGTGCCGCACTTCAGCAGGTACGAGGTGGAACTGCTGTTGAACGTCAGTTGCCCGGCCACGTCGCTGTCGCCGACCGTGACGTCGATTGGCGACGTCGCGCCGGCGACGGCCGGGAAGGTGGCAATCACGCCCGCGGCGCTGGGAATTTTGGCGGGATTCCAGTTGCTCGCGCTGTCGTAGACGCCGCTGATGCTCGAAGCCCAACCGGCCGAGCCATACAAGGGACCGCTTAGTACGATGGTCAGCTCGAGCACGCCGCCGGCGGCGGTGCTTGTCGTGCTGAACGTCGCCAGATCGCCGCTGGGCAGATCGGCCGGATTCAGCGACAGCGCGCTGATATTACCGGGCGTCGGATCGTTGGCGGCCGAGCCAAAGGTCATCAACGAATAAACGCCGCCGCTGAAGACATACGGCGTGGCCGAGCCGGCTTGGAAGAAATTGAACTCGGCCGAGCCGCTTGCGGGGAGCGTCAAAACGCTCGCGGGACTGGCGGTGCTCGTGACGACGATCGAATCGAGCACGCCGGGGCCCGAAGCTTGATAGTTGAGTTGCGAGCCGGCGGCCAACGACAGGGCGCCGACGGTGAGCGTAGCGCCGCCCGCCGGTGCATTGGCTACTCCACCGCCGCTGGGCGCGACGATGCCGCCGCTGGCGACCGTGACTGAGCCGTTGATCGTTCCAGATCCGCTGAGCGTCGCGCCGGAACTGACCGTCGCGCCGCTGGCCAAAGAGCCGGGGCTCGAAACCCGCAAGGTGCCGCGATCGACGGTCGTGCCGCCGGTGTAGGTGTTTGTACCCGACAAGACCAGTGTGCCGAGGCCCGACAGCGTGAGCGACTGAGAACCGCCGGTCTCGCCGATGTTGCCGCCAATCGTAAGCCAGTCGGACGGGTTGGTTACGGTGATCCAGGTGTTCGCGGCAAGCGTAAGGGTGGCGTTGATCGTTTGCGTGCCGATGGCCGTGATCGTGGGAACGGATCCGGCTAGAGCAATCGAACCGGCGCCGCTGGAAACGATCGTGTAAGTGCCGTTGCCGGCAAAGCTGAGGGCGTTGAGGCTTGGCGCGGCGTTTACCAAATCGACCTGCACGCTGCCGGCGATCGAGCCAGCGCCGAATGTGGCCGTGTCGGTGGTGGTTAAATTCGGATCGAGGCCGGGTGCGGCGTCGACCGAGGTTACATTGTTATCCGCCCAATTGTTGTCGGAAGCCCAAGCGCCGCCGCGCGCGTTGGTCCAGGTGCTCTGCCCGCTATACACCTGGCCGACGACGTTGATCGTCGCGGTGCCGAGATTGGAGGATGCGCCGCTGAGAGACGAGTTGTCGGCGAACTGTTCGATGACGGACGTGTTCAAGCTGCCCACGGCTTGACCGCTCGCGAGGGTAGCCGAGATCGAGCCCGACGCGCCCGGCCCGACGCCGGTGAAGCCGGAGACCGTGAGGTTTCCACTCGTGCCGCCGGTCGCCATGAGGGGCACGCGGTAATCCGAAGCCGCCCCGTTGGCGACGTTCAGGCTGTTCGAGCTGCTCGCCGGGTTCGCATAGCCGAAATGGACATCGCCCAGATTCAGCGTGCCGCCGCTGAAGCCGCTGGTCGTGGCATGATCGTAGACGTTCACGGAAACCGAACCGCTTTGAGGACTGTTGGTGGTGTTCGCGGCGATTGCGGTAAAATTGCCCGTCTGACCGGGGCCGACGGTCGTACCCACGAAATCCAGGCCGGAACCGGTCGAACTACCGCTGCTCCCGGCCGGGGCCGTGCCGGTGTCCGAGCCGATCATGCTGGTGCCGGCCGTGGCCGTGAACGCCAGCGCGAAGGAGTTGCTCGGGGCGGTGTTGGACACACTGACAGTCACTGGAGTGCTGCCGCCGGTGACGATCGACGCCGAGGCCGGGGCGGCGAGGACCGTGCCAATCGTGGCCAGATGTTGGAGGTCCAATTCGGTGCCGTTGGCATTTGCCACCAGCGCGTAGTTGGTTGGCACGGTTCCTTGTGTGAAAGCGCCACTTTCCGAGGTGTAAGTCGCGAGCTGATAGACGCTCTGGGTCTGGATGCCGCTGGCGGCGACGCTGATCGCTCCATTCAGCGTCGCGGAGCCGTTGACGGTCAGCAGGGCCGGGGCGTCGTTGCTGAGCCCCAGGTTCAAGGCCCCGCCACACATCGTGAGCGACGCGATCGAGTTGGCATATTGGTGGACATCGAGCGTTCCGCTGGCCGAGATGCTGACGGCCGTGGTGTTCGGCAGTGCGCCCGCGGATCCGGCCACGAACGTGCCGCTTGTGATCGTGGTGCCGCCGCTGTAGGTATTCGCGGCGGCGAGGGTCAATGTGTTCGGGCCTGCTTGAACGACGGCGATCGCTCCCGGTCCGCTTCCGATGGCGCTGCTCACGGTGATCGGGCCCGAACCGCCAAAAGTGATCGTTTGCGATCCGGCCGTGCCCGAAACAATTGGGTCGGCGATCGTGAGTGATCCGCCGGAATTCGTTTGCTGGATGGCGAGGCTGTTGTCGAGCGTGACCGTTCCGCCGGAGAATGTGGCGGCATTGGCGGAGTTGCCGCCGAGCGTGGCGAGCCCGGTGCCGCCTGCAGCGACCGTCATTGAATTGGCAAGCGTGAATCCGCCGCCGATAAACAAATTGGCGGCCGCGGCGCCGGCGGTCGGGCCGAGCGTGACGGCGGCGGCGGAAGGGCCGAGCGCACCGCTCGTGGAGCCGGAATTGCTTACGTCGATCGACAGCGTTCCGGCGGCAATCGTCGTTCCGCCGCTATAGGTGTTGTCGCCGGCAAGCGAAAGTGCACCGGCGCCGATCTTTGTGATTCCGCCGCTTCCAGTGATCTTACCAGCGAACGCGGCTGGGTTGGTGTTGTCGCCGCCGAGGGTCAGGGTTGCCGAGCCGAGCGACACGGTGCCGCCCGAGCCGGCGAGCGAGCCGATCTGCGTGTTGTACTGAGTGGAAGAACCAAGGCTCAACGTGCCTCCGTTCACGGTCACGGCTGAATTATAGCCGAAGGCTCCATTGACGCCGGCGACCGAAGCGATATCCGCTTGCAATGTGCCGTTGCTGACGGTTGTGGCGCCGGTGTAGGTGTTTGCGCCGCTGAGAGTGGTCGTGCCGCCGCCGCTTTGAGCAACAGAGATCATGCCGGCGCCGCCGCCGATCACGTCATTGGTTGTGACGCTGCCGGCATTGTTGAACGTCAATGTCACGGGCGTTGACGCGCCGGCGGTAATCGATGGGCCGTTGAAGGCCACGGTCCCGCCGGTGATCTGCGAAATGGTCGCATTATTGTCGAGCGTCATCGTTCCGGAAAAAGTGGACGAGCTTGTCGTATTGCCGCCGAGTGTGAGCGTGCCGGTGCTGCCCGCGGCAAAAGTGATCGGATTGCTGACCGTGTAGGCGCCGCCGGTCAACAGGCTGGCAGCGTTGGAGCCGGTCGGGGCGCCGAGCACCACGCCCGCCGCCGCCGGCCCGAGCGCGCCGTTGGTCGTGCCCGAATTGCTTGCGCCGACCACAAGCGCGCCGGAATTGATCGTTGTGCCGCCGGAGTAGGTGTTGGCGCCGGAAAGTGTTGTTGCCGCGCCGCTACCGCTCTCGACGACGGCGATGGTGCCCGTAGCGCCGCCGGTGCTGTTGCTGATGACGCCGCTAACCGCGATCGGTCCCGCGCCGCCGAACGTCAAGGTTTGGCCACCGGAAATGCCGGCGCCGATCGGACCGGTGATGGCCAGCGAGCCGCCGGCGACTTGAGAAATCTGGAGCGAATTATCGAGCGTCAGCAGTCCGGAAAAAGTGGATGCGCTGGCCGAATTGCCGCCGAGCCTGAGCGTGCCGGAGCTTCCGGCGGCGACGGTGACCGGATTCGCGAACGTGGCCGCGGCGCTGGTCAATAGGCTTGCGGAATTCGATCCACTGGAAGTGCCCAGCATAACGGCCGCCGAAGAGGGGCCGAGCGCGCCGCTGGTGGTGCCGGAATTGCCGATGCCGATGAGGAGCATGCCCGAGGCGATCGTGGTTCCGCCGGTGTAGGTGTTCAGCGTGCCGAGGGAAAGCGCGCCGGCAGCGGTCAACGTCAGGCTGCCGCTGCCGCTGATCGAGCCGCCGATGGTCAAGGTGTTGCCGTTGGTGACATCGATCGTGCCGCCGTTGCTGCCCAGCACGATTCCGCCGGAATTCGTCAACGTGAAACTGCCGGTGGCCTGCAGCGTGCCGCCGTTAAAATTGATCGCGCTGGCGCCGATGTTCGCATTGCCGGCGATGCTGGCGATGCCGTTGAGATACGTGGTTCCGGAGTACGTGTTTGTGCCCGCGAGGGATGTCACGCCGGGCGCGGAAATCGTTAGCGACGTGGCGCTCGAGCCATTGACGATGTTCGAATTAACGCTGAGCGAACCGTAGTCGATGAGCACGAGCGCGCCAGCTGCGCCGGCGTGGAGCGATCCGCCGGCGATAACCGAACCGGTGGCGGCCGAGGTGACCAGGATTCCGCCGCTGTCGGCAACGTCGTTGGCGCCACTCAAGGTAAGCGTGGAATTTGGATTGGTGCTGAACGTCAGCACTCCGGATTCGATCGCAGCGGTCGCCGAATAACTGGCCGTGATATTCGTTTGACTCGCCGTGTTGCCGGCGAAGGAATTCGTATTGGAATAACTTGCGAGCGCGAGCGGAGCGATCGAGCCGGCGCTCACGGTGGCCCAGGTGCTGCCGCTATTGGCCGTGGCATAGGCCGTGCCGCTGGAATCGACCAAGACACCCGCGGCGCCGGCAACGGCGGATGACGTCAACGCGCCGCCGTCCGGCAAACTGAAGTCGACCGTTGCCCCTGGGTTGCGGGTTAGTGAGCTGAGCGACAATTTGTTGGTCAGCACAATTCCGGCGGAAATGGCCGAGGCGCCGCTGTTGAAGGTGGTTCCATTGAACGACTCCGCCGATGCGATGGGGAGCGTGAATTGCAAAGTGCCGCCGCCGAATTCCAGGGATGGCGAACCACTGGTTACGCCTGAACTGCCGACGCTCAGAATTCCGCCGTTGACGGATACGGTTCCGGCAAATGTGTTCGATGCGGAGAGGGCGAGCGTTCCGGAATCGATCTTGGTAAGGCTGCCCGTGCCGCTCACGACGCCGGCGACGCTCAGGGTGTTGCCGCTGGTGACATCGAAAAGTCCGCCGCTGTTGCCCAGGACAATTGCCCGATTGTTGGTGCCGGCGGCGCCGTTATACAAGCCGAACGTGGCCGTGGCCTTGAGCGTTCCGCCGTTGAAATCGATTGCCGAGCCATTGCCGACGGCGCCGAGATTCGCATCGCTGCTGATGCTGACGACGCCATTCAGATAATTAGCGCCGGTGTAAATGTTCGCTGCCGCGAGGGTTGTTATACCGGGTCCGGAGATCGTCAGCGTCGTGGCGGCCGTGTCGTCGGTAATGCCCGAAGCGACCGTGAGCGATCCGTAGTCGATCAACACGATTTGGTTGGCAGTGCCGGAATGGAATGTTCCGCCGGCGATCGTGGTGTCGAGAGCGGCGGCCGTGACGAGAATCGCGCCGGAGTTAACCAAATCGTCGCTGCCGGTCAGGGTCAGGGTGGTATTTCGGTTGGTGGTAAAGCCGATCACGCCGGTCTCCACTGCGCTCGTGGCGGTGTAGCTCGTGGTGATGCTGGTGGATGCATTGGTTGCGCCGCTGAACGCGTTCGAGTTTGAATAGGTCGCCGCGGCGATCGCTCCGCTAACGACGGTGGCAAAAGCGCTGCCGCCATTCACGGTCGCATAAGCAACGTCGCTGCTGCCGTAAACCAGAATCCCATTGCCGCCGCTGGTGGTGGTCATTGCCGAGGTACTAGTCTGGATGCTGTTGCTCGAAGGGAGCGTGAAATCGATGGTTGCTCCCGCGTTGCGAGCGATAGTGCCGAGAACGAGGTTTGCTCCCAAGGCGCCGCTCGCCGAAATGGTCGAAGCGCCGGCGTTGAGCGTGGTGGCGGAGAACGTTTCGAGGGTGCCCGCGCGGCCGTCGGCGAGTTGCAGCGTGCCGCCGCCGAAAACGAGCGCGGCGCCGCTGCTATCCGTGCTGCCGGCAGCGGTCAGGCTCAATGATCCGGCGTTGACGGTAGTCGCTCCGCTGTAGGTATTTGCGTTGGAGAGAGTGAGAGTGCCGGAGCCGATTTTTGTCAGTCCGCCGCCGCCGCTAACGACGCCGGCAAACGCGGACGGACTTGTGTTGTCGGCGCCGACGGTCAGGGTTGCGGTGCCGAGCGACACGCTTCCTCCCGAACCGGCAAGCGAGCCGACCTGCGTGGCGAGACTGGAAAGACTCAACGTGCCACCGGAGTTGACTGTCAGGGCCGAATTGACACCGAGCGATCCGCTGATGCCTGCCACGGTAGTGACGCCGACGATCACGGCGCCGCTGTTGATCGCCGTCGGGCCGGTGTAGGTGTTCGCGGTGGAAAGCGTCAACGTATCCGCGCCGTTCATGGTCACACCGCCCGAGCCCGAGAATATGCCGCCCAGCGTTGTGCCACCGGATCCCGTGTCGGAGATGGTGAGAAGATTTCCGTCATTCGTCACGGTTCCGCTGATGGTCAATAGCTTGCTTCCGGCGTTGTTCCACGATTGAGCGGCTCCAAGGATGATCGGGGCGCTGATCGTGTTTGCTCCCGCGGAAGACGATTCAGTGATGCCGGAGCCGGCGGCGTTGCCGTTACTGCTGCCGGCCATGATGGTGATCGAATTGGAATTGGATTCGCCCGTCGTTGGCCCGATGGAAACTACGCCTGAGTTGGTGAAGTTCAAACTATTGATCGTGAAGCTTTGCCCGAGCGTTTGGATTAGATTGCCGGCCCCCGTGGCGCTTTCGAACACGTTCGTGGTGCTGATGGGAAGGCCAGTCGTGCTTCCGCCGCTTGCCGCCAGCCAATTGGTGATGCCGGCGGGAGTTGAATTCCAAACCGACACGCTGCCATGGCCGCCGATCCAATATGCGTTGGCGGCGGCCCCTTTGGCAGTGCTGAGCATCACCGACGTGGCGGAACTGGTGAGATAAGCGACATAGCCGGCAGGAGCCGAATAACTTCCGAGCGTGATCGCAGTGGGCACGCTGCTCGATGCGTAGGAAAGAAGAGTGTACGGCCCGCCGAGCGTGGCGCCGCCGAGGGGGGAGAGGTTGATCACCGCGCCGGCGGCGTTCATGGACAGTTGTCCATTGGTGGTTATCGCGTCGGCCGCGCTCGCGCTGTAATTGAAATTCAATACTGCTGCGCCCGATGTGCTACCGCCGAGCGTGAGATTTGTTGTCGCGTTTGTGTCGATCGCCAGGGTGCTTGGGTTGCTCTCGGAAGTGCTGAAGCCGAGCGTGCCGATACCGCTTGTGCCGCCGACGGTGACGCCGCCCGCGCCGCCTGCGCCGATGGTGTGGTTGCCGTCGACGAGCAGCGTGCCGCTATTAGCGCCGCTGCCGACGGCGACCGCCGTGTTGCCAAGCGACCCGCCGGCGAGGGCCAGTGTTCCGCCGGATATCGTGGTCGCGCCGGTGTAGTTGTTCGCTGCGGAGAGCGTGAGCACGCCGCTACTTAGCGTCAAACCGCCCGAGCCTGTAATTGCGCCGCCGATTGTCGTGCCGCCGCCTCCGGTGCCGGCGACCGTCAATACATTTCCAGCAGTTGCGATCGGACTATTGACGGTCAGCAGATTGCCGCTGTTGTTGGCCCACGACTGGCTTGCGGCGAGGGAAATGCCGAGCGAATTGGCAAACGTTTCCGCGCCACCGCCCGCAGCCACCGTAATGCCGCCGGAGCCGATTGCCAGCGTCTGGCTGCCGGCGCCGACGAAATTGAAAGCGCCGGGATCATTGTTGAAGCTGATTCCGGAGACGGCGACATTCGTTGTAAGCGAAACTGCGTAGGAACCACCGCTGCTGCCGGAACTGTAGCCGAAGGCGGCCGAGTCGCCGTTGGTCCAGGTGGAATCGCCGGACCCGGTATACCAGAAGGAATCAATTGAATCCCAATTTGCCGATCCGTCGATCTGCTGGCCGGTGGGATCCCAGAGGAGCGTTTGGCCGCGGGCAGTGCCGGTTGAGACAAAAAATAGAGCCGCGACCAACAACATTCCGCAAAGGTAACTGCGGATATTTGTCGGCAGTATCACCCACCGGCCGCTGACCGTCTGCCCCATGGCGCACTCCCTGACCTAAAACAAACTGTCAGAAAAAGAGAAGCACGTCCACATTACGTCCGATCGAGCGGCGCAGCAGCTAACCGTCTCGCTCGGTAACCGTATGGACCTGACAATTTAATCGTCGGTCGGAAGCGATACAACTATTGCCCCGCGAAATGTCGACAAAATTTTTATGTGACGATCGGGCCAATCCGGAACGTAACCGGTCGCGGCCGTGCGGCATTGGTTGCAGAAAAGCCGTTCTATGCGGCGCCGTCTCAGCCCAGCAGCAATTGCAAATCCTCGGCGGTGAGGTTGCGGAGCGGGCTGTTGTCGGCCGAGATGATGGCGTCCGCCAGATCGCGTTTCTTGTTCTGCAATTGCACGATCTTTTCTTCGACCGTGTCGCGGGCGATCAGGCGATAGGCGAACACATTCCGCTCTTGGCCGATGCGGTGCGCCCGATCGACTGCCTGCGCTTCGACGGCGGGATTCCACCAGGGATCGAGAATGAACACGTAGTCGGCAGCCGTCAGGTTCAGGCCTTGTCCGCCGGCCTTGAGGCTGATCAGAAACAACGGGCAATCGGGATCGGTTTGAAAACGTTCGACCCGTTCTTGCCGCTTGGCGGTTTTGCCGTCGAGATATTCATAGACGATCTTGCGGGCGTCCAGTTGCCGGCGGACGATTGCCAACAGGCTCGTGAACTGCGAAAAGACGAGCGCTTTGTGCCCCTCGGCAATCACTTCCGAGAGGCGCTCGAGCAGCGTGTCGAGCTTCGAGCTTCCGGCGGTCGCCAGTTTCTTATCGAGCAATCCCGGATGACAGGCCGCCTGGCGCAGGCGCAGTAGCGCTTCGAGCACGTGGATCTTCGACTTGTTGACGCCGACTTGCTTGACGCGTTCGAGCAGCGATTGGCGGTAATGGTCGCGGAGCTCGTCGTACATTTTGCGCTCGGGGCCGTCTAGCTCGCAGAGTAGGGTCTGTTCGGTTTTCGCGGGCAATTCGCTGAGAACTTGCTGCTTGGTGCGGCGCAGCATGAATGGGCGCAGGGCTTTCGACAGCAGCGCCAGATCGGCGGCGGGTTCGTGAGCATCTTCCGGCGTGCCGTTGGCGCGGCGACCGCGGCGGCTGGAGGAGAAGCTTTCATGCAGCTTCTGATTTTGGCCGAGCATTCCCGGGTTGAGAAATTCGAATAGCGACCACAGTTCGCCCAAATGGTTTTCGACGGGAGTGCCGGTCATGGCCAGCCGCCGCCGCGATTGCAGGAGCCGGCAGGCCTTGGCCGATTGCGACGAAGCGTTCTTGATCGCCTGGGCCTCGTCGAGAATCGCGTAGTCGAAGTGCAGGTCGCTGAATTTAGCGATGTCGCGCCGCAAGGTGCCGTAGGTGGTGACAACGAGATCGTGCTCGTGCAATCGATCGAGATTGGAATGCCGCTCCGTGCCGATGTATCGGAGCACGCGCAAACCGGGGACGAATCGCTTGGCCTCTTCGATCCAATTGAAGATGAGACTCCGCGGGACGACCGCCAGCGACGGAGCGGTCGCGGCCTCCGCGGCGCTTGGGGTGCCGGCTGCGCTCGTCGACCCGGCCGCGCTCGTCGACCCGGCCGCGCCGTGGGCTGCTGCGTCGCCGTGTGCCGAGCGCTGTTGGCGGCGTTCTTCGAGCAGTGCCAAAACCTGGATCGTTTTGCCCAAGCCCATGTCGTCGGCGAGACAGCCTCCGAATGCGAAATCGTCGAGAAAATGTAGCCAGCCGAGCCCCTCGCGCTGATAGGGCCGCAGCTCGCCGGTGAACGACGGCGGCTCGACACGCGGCGTGATGCCCTCGAAGGAATGCAATCGCTCGCGAAGTTGGCCGAATTTCTCATCGACGGAAATCCGTTGCGACTGCTGCGCCGCGAGCAGGGCGTCGATCAGCGCGGCCTGCGAGGGCAAAAACCGAACCCGGTCTCCCTCGCTATGGCCGAGCTCGACCAGATTTCCGAACTTCGCCAGCCATTCGGCGGGAAGCATGCCTTGCGAGCCGTCGTCGAGCTGGACGAACTGCTCCCCCCGGCGCAAGGCGGCAAGCAGCTTTGGCAGGCTCGCGCTGACGCCGCCGAAATCGCACGAGCCCCGCAGGTCGAACCAGTCGACCTGGCTCTCGACGTGCAGCGAGAGTTGGCCGGGCTGCCGGAACACGCTGCCTTCCGCTTCGATCCTCCAGCCGGCCGCCACCAATTGCCGCACCAGCGCCGGCATTTTGGCCGGCTTCAACGAAAATTGCCCTTTCTCGTCTGGCGCGCGATATTTCTCGAGCGTCGCGCCGGCGGCCAAGAGTTGGTCCCGGGCTTGGCCTTCCGCGGCAAGATCGCGGCGAAGCGCCCGCCGCGCGCTCGGCTCGTACCATGCCGCCGGTCCGGCGCCCCATGCCGCCGAGCGCTCGCCGTAGTCGAACTCGAGCAGGCAATTCAAATCGTTCTGCCAATTTCGCTTCGACTTCGCGATGGTCAACTGCGGACACGCGGTTGGGCTGACCTCTTCCCACTTCAATTCGCTCGGCCATTCGACTGCCGGCAAGCTCGGCAATTCGGCCATCGTCGTCACGAACTCTTCCTGTTGCTTGAGGGGCACCAGCCAAGGCCCCGCCTCTTGCAGGGTTTGCATCCAATGAAATCCGCCGGCCGGATCGAACCGGGCCATGCGATCGGCGAACACGACAATGCCCGTGTTTAGCAACAGCAACGGGCGGCTCAGTTCTTCCACTTCCGCGCCGCGCACCAGCTTGCCCTCCAATTGCCATTGTTTTCCGTCGTCGGTCTTGGAGACGAGCAATCGGAACTGCCAAGCCGGTCCGTCGTCCCATGCCAATGTCCTGACGGCGTCGCTCTTCGGCCAGTCTTCCGGAGGCAACCAGCCGAATCGGCCCGACGCACACAATCGGGGCAAGACGATCTCGGCCATCGCCGGCGCGATGGCAAATTCGCCGTAGGTGGAATAATCCTCGTAGATGGAGAGCGAAATCGAGAACGAGTCGTGCTGGTTGCCCACCAACAATTCCAGCAGCGCGCGGTCTACCGGCGACTCGGCTCGAGCGATGTCGAGGCGATCGATCCGAGCTTCTTTGAGCTTTCCGGGTTGGCCGTTCTTTTTCATCGTGCGTGCCGCGAGAATTACGCAAGTCGAGCCGTTCGCGCGAGACGCGACCAGATCGAGCAAATACCAGAATTGCCGCGGTTTGGCGGCGGAACGGCCTCGAACGGCATCTGGCGCGGCGGACGCTTGTTGACGGGCGTTCAACAGCGACAGTTGTCTCTTCCAGGGGGGCGGCAGGGGCTGGTTTGCCTTGCTCGTCCGGTGGGCAGATCGAGCAACGACCGACGAACCGGGACTATTTCCGTCGTCCGCCGCATCGGGTCCTTCCCACACGACGCCGTCGAGCTCGTCTTCGACGAATTGGCCGTCGATCGAATCGTCCTGCTCGTCGAACCCGTCGGGTGATCGCAGACCGATATCCGCACCTTCCAGATCGAGTTGCTGGTCGCCCGGCACCAGCTCGCCGAAGCCGCGTGCGTCGGCTTCCATGATCGCGGCAACAAGGTGCTTGCAACTCCCCATTTCCTCGAACCGCGGGCAGGTGCATTCGGCTAGGATGTAGCCGTCAAGCGCTTCGGGCCAAGCGATCCGAACGCGATAGGGAGATTTGCGCGAGCCTTCCACCCTCGCTTCAAGAGCTTCGAGACCGGCCCCTACGATGTTGGCAAAGCCGTTGCGGAAGTATTCCGTTCCGCTCTTCCGATCATGGCTGTCGAACTCACCTATAAGACGGCTCCAAAGCGTCGGTCGTTGCATGAAACGATCCTTGTCTGCTAGCAATGCTAAATGCGGCCGCGCTCGTTCGGGCCGATGGTGCCCTTTCCCGCAATTCTCAGAATTCTATCCTCAAAACACCGACGGAAAACCCATCGCTCGGCGCCACGCGGAGAGTTGGCCGAGATGGGTTGCAAAGTGCGAGGTCATCAGGCCCAGCACCATCGCGCCCACGGTGGGAAAGCGGTTGCGCATCGGCTCGGGCGTGGGTTGGGCCAACGCTTCCGCGGTGGCGTTCGCCGCCGCATCGCCGAGGCGGCCGTGGGCTTCTTCGAACGCCTTCAGCAATTCGGCCTTCGACGGATAACGGCTCCGATCCGTCGACGGCTTCGCACCCATGCCGAACAGTTCCTTCCATTCCGCGCTTGCCGCCGGGCCAGGCGGTTGGCCCGAGAGCGCCGCAGCCCGGCTATCGTGCGCCCATGCCAGATGCCCAAGCAGAAACGCCGGATGGTTCATCACCTGCCCAGGCGCCGGCTCGGCACACAGCTTCTCATCCGGCACGTCGGCCACAAGCTTCTGTGCATAGCCGAGCATCATGTTGTAGGTCGGGCGGGCAAGTTCGAAAACGTCGGGCATGGGACGGCTCCTTAGCGGCTAATGGGCGGACGACTGCGCGAATCCAAGGGGGTCGGGCACATTTTTCGGCTTTCCGGCCGATCGGCGTCGCAAGCCGAAAAATGAGCCAGACCCCGGCTCGCCGCTATTCTAACGCGAGAAGAGCCGTACCAACCAGAGGATCAAGCTGACGGCCACACTGAGCAAGATGCAAGTCGTTAAGGGGAAGTAAAACTTCGTGTTGCCCCGGTCGATGTGGATATCGCCCGGCAGATGACCGAGCCAAGGAATCGACGGGCCGAAGAGCCAAATCGCGCCGATCGCGGCCAGCGCCAAGCCGCCGACGATCAACATCCAGCCGAAGTTCGGTGCGGTGTTCATATGGCGGCGATCGTGTGAAACGCGACGTGGCACACCCATCACTAGCAGCAGTTTCAGAATCGCTGGGGACCGTCCCCCGTTTGCGTAGCAGAACCGCCGGGGACTGTCCCCGTTTTGCGTAGGTTTTCGGAGAAAAACGGGGACTGTCGCCTTCCGCCTTGCGGTTTCGAAACTGTCAAACTGCTTCTAGTCGTCGCCCGCTCCCGGTTCGACGGGTGTTTTGCCGATGCAGTGGTAGGTGAACCCGCTCGCTTGCATCTCCACTGGATTATAGAGATTGCGGCCATCGAAGATCACGGGCGCTCGCATGCGGCGATGCATCTCGTCGAAATCCGGGCGGCGGAATTCACCCCACTCGGTGACGATCGCCAGTGCATCGGCGCCGTCGAGTGCATCCATGGGCAACTTGCAGTATTGCAGGCGGTCGCCATACGTTCGCCGCACGTTGTCCATCGCCACGGGATCGTGAACGCGCAGCTTTGCTCCGAGCGCCAGCAATCGGTCGAGGAGCGACAGTGCCGGCGCGTCGCGGATGTCGTCGGTGCGAGGCTTGAAGGCCAGTCCCCAGATGGCGACGGTGCGGCCGCTCAATTTGCCGCCGAAATGCTTTTCAATTTTTTGGCCCAACACCATCTTTTGCCGCAGATTGACGTCATGCACCGCCTCCAATAGCTGGGGCTGAATGCCGAGGTCGCGGGCCATTGCCACCAGCGCTTGCACGTCTTTGGGAAAGCAGCTTCCGCCATAGCCGACGCCCGGGAACAGAAACGAGAAGCCGATCCGATTATCGTGCCCGATGCCGCGCCGCACGTCGTCGATATCGGCCGCCATCCGCTCGCAGAGATTGGCCACTTCGTTGATGAAACTGATTTTGGTGGCCAAGAGGGCATTGGCGACGTACTTGGTCATTTCCGCGCTTTCGGGCGACATCACCAGAAACGGCTTTTCGGTTCGCAGAAACGGGGCGTAAAGACTATACAGCGCGTTAGCCACTTCCTGCCGTCGCACACCGACGACCACCCGATCCGGCTTCATGAAGTCGTCGATCGCGGCCCCTTCCTTCAGGAACTCGGGATTGCTCGCCACGTCGCATTCGCGGCCCGTCAATTCGCGAAGCCGATCGCGCAAGCGGGCGTTGGTGCCGACCGGCACGGTGCTTTTGGTCACCACGATCGACTGCGGCGAAAGATGCGCGGCAAGCTGCTCGATCACCCGCCACAAGCTGGTCAGATCGGCCGAGCCGTCGGCGGTCGGCGGAGTGCCGACGGCGAGAAAAATCAGCCGGCAATCTTTCGATCCAAGGGCGGCGTCGGTGGAAAAACTCAAACGCTTGGCTTGCGAATTGCGCACCACCAGCTCGGTCAGCCCCGGCTCGTAGATCGGCACTTCGCCGCGCCGGAGCTGGGCGATCTTTCGCTCGTCGATATCGATGCAGGTGACGTCGTTGCCGCTTTCGGCGAAACAGGTGCCCGTCACCAGGCCAACGTAACCCGTGCCAATAACCGCGATCTTCATGCAGGACCTACCATCCGGATGGATTCATGGAGGGGTTTGAGAACACGGAGCCCTCTGGCACGAAGCAAAATGAAGACCACCCGGCAACGCGATGCGGCTCGCTTGCGGTTTTGCGCGTCAAGACATTCAGCGCGACCGCCACTACGCATCACCGTTCCCGGACGCATCGCCGTTTTCGGGCACATCGGCATTGATTCCGCCCGCTTCGTCTTGCGGAGCAGCGATCGGCGGATTTTCGGCGGCGGCTTCGGCCGCTTCTTCGCGGGGAACACGCACGATCGCCGCGAGCGAATCGTCGTCGTCCAGGCTCATGATCCGCACACCTTGCGTATTGCGCCCGATGGTGCTGATCTCCCGGGCCGCGATCCGTTGGATCTTGCCGCGAGCGGTCATCATCAGCAGTTCGTCGTCGTCGTGCACGGCGGCGATCCCGATCACTGGACCATTGCGATCGGTCGTCTTGATGTCGCGCAGCCCTTTGCCGCCGCGGCGCTGCGCGCGATAGCGATGCTGCGACGATGCGTCGTCGGCCGAATCGTCCTCGTCGCCGCCCATCTCGGCAGCCGCTTCACTCGGTTGCTCTTCGGCGGCTTCGCTGGCTTCTTCGTCAGCGGCCGGGCCGCCCGCCGCACCCGGGCTCTCTTCGCCGACAGCGACCGCAACGGGCGTATTCGGGCCGAAGAGCGTCCGCTTGCCATAGCCGTGCAAACAGGCCGTCAGCAGCGTGGCTTCCGGCTCGGCCACGACCATGCCCACGAGCCGGTCGTCGGCGCGGAGGCCGATGCCTTTGACGCCGCTGGTGTTGCGGCCCATCGGCCGGGCGTCGGATTCGTGGAAGCGAATCGCCATGCCGTCGGCGGTGGAAAGAACCACTTCGTCGCCCGGTTTAGTCACGACGACATCGATCAATTCATCGTCGTCTTTGAGCTTGATGGCGATGATTCCGCCCTTGAGCGGCCGGCTATATTGTTCGAGCGGAGTTTTCTTCACGAGGCCCTTGCGCGTGGCCATCATGAGAAAATATCCGGTATTAAAATCGCGCACGGCGCGGCAATCGGCGATCCGCTCTCCCTCGGCGAAATTCAGCAAATTCACCACTGCCCGGCCGCGGCTTTCGCGGCTCAATTGCGGCAGATCGTAGACCTTTTGCCAATACACTTTGCCCCGATTGGTGAAAAACAACAGATAATCGTGCGTGCTGGCGACGAACAGGTGGGCGATCGGATCTTCGTCTTCCGTCTTGGCGCCGGTAAGGCCTTTGCCGCCGCGGCGCTGGGCCCGATAGACGCTCGATGCCGTGCGCTTGATGTAGCCGTTGTGGCTGATCGACACGACCATCGTCTCTTCGGCGATCAGGTCTTCCATGTCGACATGGCCGATTTCCTCGCCGCTGATTTCGGTGCGGCGCGGATTGGCAAATCGTTTGCGCATCTCCAGCACATCGGCTCGGATCATGTCGCGGATGTGCCGGTCGTCGGAGAGAATGTGCAGGTATTCGCCGATTTCGCTTAGGAGCTTGCGATATTCGTCGGCCAGCTTTTCCTGCTCGAGATTCACCAACTGGCCGAGCGTCATGCGGAGAATCGCTTCGGCCTGCACGGCGGTGAGCGAATAGCTTTCGGCATCGCCGCGCTCGGCCAAGAACGCTTCGAAGCCCGTCTCGCCAAGCGCGCGGGCCATCAGCGCCTTGGGGCACTGAATTTCCATCAATCGCGATTTGGCTTCCGCCGTGGTGCTCGACGAACGAATGACGCGGATCACTTCGTCGATATTGGCATGCGCCAGCAGCAGCCCTTCGACGACGTGTTTTCTTTGCCGCGCTTTGTTCAACAAGAATTGCGTTCGCCGCCGGATGACTTGCACGCGATGGCGCAAGAATTCCTCCAGCATTCCCTTGAACGTCAGGACGCGGGGCTTGCCGTCGACCAGGGCCAGGAAAATCAGCGAGAACGAATCTTGCAGCGGCGAAAACTGATAGAGCTGATTGAGCACGATCTCGGGATCGGCGTCGCGCTTCAGTTCGAGAATGATCCGCACCGGCTCTTCCAGATCGCTTTCGTCGCGGATATTGGAAATCCCTTTGACGCGATCTTCGTTCACCAAATCGGCGATCCGCTTGACGATCGGATCGCGCGACTGCTGAAACGGAATCTCGCTGACCACGATCCGAAAGCGGTTCTTGCCATGCTCTTCGATGCGCGTGCGAGCTCGAACGGGAATCGTGGCCCGGCCGGTGAGATAGCCGCGGCGAATGCCGGCCCGGCTGAGAATGATGCCGCCGGTGGGAAAATCCGGCCCCGGCACGATCTGCAATAGTTCGTCGCCCGACAGATCGGGCTTGTCGATCAGCGCCACCAGCGCGTCGCACACCTCGCCCAAGTTGTGCGGCGGGATCGACGTGGCCATGCCGACCGCGATGCCATTCGCCCCGTTCACGAGCAGGTTTGGAAACTTCGCCGGCAGCACGGTCGGCTCGAGCCGCTTTTCGTCGTAGGTCGGAATGAAATCGACGGTGTCCAGGTCGAGATCTTCCAACAGCATGGCGGCCGGCGCCGACATCCGAGCCTCGGTATACCGCATGGCGGCCGGCGGCATTCCGGCGATCGAGCCCCAATTGCCTTGCTTGTCGATGAGCACATGGCGCATGTTCCATTCCTGGGCCATGCGCACAAGCGTCGGATAGATCACCGCCTCGCCGTGGGGATGATAATTGCCGCTGGTGTCGCCGCAAATTTTGGCGCACTTCACCCGCGCCGCCCCGGGCGTGAGCCGCAGATCGTTCATCGCCGCAAGAATCCGCCGCTGCGACGGCTTCAAACCATCGCGCACGTCGGGCAATGCCCGCGATACAATCACGCTCATCGCATACGTGAGATAGCTATCCTTCAGCTCTTGCTCGATCGGCAGATCGACGACTTTGCCGGTCATCAAGCGGCGAAATTCGGACGAGGCGCCATCGCCGCCGGCGCTGCTGGCGTGGTCGCTTGCGCCGTCTTCGGCTTCGGGCTCGTCGGGCAGTTCAGGCTCGTCAGAATCGGAGGGCAAGACAGAATCCTTTCGTGGTCACGAATGCAGGCGGGAGCCGGCTGGCGGCAGTCGGCAAAACCTCGCTGCCAACGGCCTGTTTCGAATCGCTAAATATACCCGATTTACCGTCTCGCCGACAGAGCCGGCCCGTGCCCGATCGAACTCTTGCAAGATCGGCCCGGATACCGATTTAGCGATCCGACGCGTGATCGAATTGGCGACGAGCGGGCCGATTCGGTAAATCCGTTTTCGGCGGCGAATTCTCTTCTCTGAAAGGCGGCGTTCGATGCGGGCTTGTCGGAGTGCTAAGCAGCTATCCCGTGGACGGAAATGGGAAGGCGAACGACAAACTGAAGCAACCAACGGCGCTGGCGTGGTCTCGGAATCGGAGGAGACTGGGCGGCCGCCGCCTTGAAGCAAACCGAATCCCTTCCGCCCGTCTCTCCGCATTCCCCGCGGCTCCGCGTGAGCATGCTTCGTCCGAACCTCGCCAATCGCCGCCACGGGCCGCCCGGCCTTGACGCCCCTCGAATAATAGACGTATACTCCCTTCCGTAAATGCTTTGCGTGAAATCTCACGCTGAAAATCCCTCAACGAGTTCTCATGAAAACCGAACGTCGTCACGAATTGCAAACGAATTGGCTCGCCGACCGCGTGGGGGAAGGCCTCGTGGTGGTGAAGCCTTATATGAAGGCTGTGGTGGGGCTGTTGCTGGCCGGGCTTGTGCTTTGGGCAGCGCTGTTGTTCATGGCCCATCGCACCGAGGTCGAACGGCGCGAAAGCTGGAACAAGCTTTGGGCCGGCTTGAACGGCGGTTCAAACGGGGCGAGCGAACTCGAATTGCTCGCCGAAGCCAATGCAAAGCGGCCGACGACCGATTGGGCGCGGCTCGTGCTCGCCGACGCGGACCTGAACGAAGGCGTGACCGAATGGTTTACGGAAAAAGCGGCGGCCCACACTCAGCTCGATCGCGCCTTGACAATGTACAAAACCGTGCTGGCGAACAGCGTCGATCCCTTGATCCGCGAGCATGCGCTATACGGCATCGGTCAGACGGAAGAATCGCTCTGCAAGGCCGAGAATCTCGAGGACGCACGCAAGGCCTACGAGCAAATCGTCACGGATTATCCCACCGGGGCCTATTTTGCTCGAGCGAAGCAACGGCTGGACAGCTTGACCCGCGAATCGACAAAAACCCGCTACGATTGGTTTGCCGCCGTCCAACCGCCGTCGCATGTTTTCGGAAAGGGGACCGATAAGACCGGCGACAATTCGCTGGCCTTTCCGCCCGAACTCGAACCGCTGTCGCAATTCAGCGGCAAATCGAAAACGCCTCCGCCCGAACCGACGCCCGATACCGGCAAATCTCCGGCGAAAGAATCGAAGCCGGGCGAGGCCAAGACAGCCGGCAAGAACGCCGAAACCAAGCCGGGCGAAACTCAAAAGCCCGCGGACAAAACAACTGAGAAACCGAAATCCAGCGACACAGCTCCGACCGTTCCCAAGCCTGCGGAAAACAAGAGCAGCGATACCAAGGCTGCCGACACGAAGGCTGCCGATACAAAGCCGCCCGATACAAAGTCCGCAGCGCCGCCGGCCCCGTCGGCAACAGCCCCCAAACCTTCCGACAGCAAACCGCCGGCGGACCGCAATTCCACCCCTCCCGCCACCAGCGACAAAAAATCTTGAATCGTCGCCCAACGCCCGATCGTTCTCGCCGTGGCTGAAGAAGAGACTGCCGACGAACCGACTGCCGGCGACGGCGAAAGCGACCTCGACCTACACCCCGAATCGGCGGAAGCGGCAGACGCTCCGCCCGGCGATCCGGTCGAGCGCATCGTCGGCGAAGATTCGATCGGCCAGCGGCTCGATTTATTTCTAGCGCAGCAGTTTCCGACGCATAGCCGCGTGCAGCTTCGCCGCGCCGTCAATGCGGCCACGATCGAGGTCGATGGCCGGCGTGCCAAAGCGGCCCATCGCCTGCGGCTCGGCGAGCGGATCAGCGTTCGGCTTCCGCCGATCCCTCGCGAAGCGCCGCAGCCCGAGAATATCCCGCTCGATATCTTGTATGAAGACGAGTGGTTGGCGGCGATCAACAAGCCGCCGGGAATGGTCGTGCATCCGGCCAAAGGGCATTGGGCCGGCACGCTGACCAGCGCCCTGCAATTTCATTTCGATCGGCTGAGCGGTGCGGGGGGCCCGGCGCGACCAGGAATCGTCCACCGCCTGGATCGCGACACCAGCGGCGTCATGGTTGTCGCCAAGACCGACCAGATTCACTTCGCGCTTTCGGCGCAGTTCGAAGAGCGGTCGGTCGAGAAGGAGTATTTCGCGATCGTCGTCGGCAATCCGGATCGCGACCGCGACGCGGTGGATTTGCCGATCGGCGTCCATCCCTATCAGCGCGAAAAAATGGCGATCCGCCGCGATCATCCGACGAGCCGCCCGGCCAAAACGTTTTACGAAGTTGTCGAGCGGTTTGCCGGTTTTGCCGCTGTGCGGATTCTTCCCCGCACCGGCCGCACGCATCAGATCCGCGTCCACTTGCACCATATCGGCTGCCCGGTGCTCTGCGATCGCTTGTACGGCGGCCGGGCGGAAATCACGCGCGGCGAATTGAGCGGCGATGTGAGTGACGCGTCGCTGCTTTTGGATCGCCAAGCGCTGCACGCATTGCGGCTCGCGATCGCCCACCCGCAAACCGGCGAGCGCCTTGAATTCATCGCCCCATTGCCCGCGGACATCGAAACAGTGCGAACCGAACTACGCCGCTTTCGCGCGCTTCATTCGTAGTTCGCTGTTCTGCGTCGGTTCATGATCAAGGACGCCAAGTGACGAGCGGCGTGACGCCAACCCGGAAAATCCTGCCGCCCGAATTCTTTGCGCGGCACGCGCTGGTGGTCGCGCGGCAATTGCTTGGCAAATACATCGTCGTGCGGCGCGAAAGCGATAGTGCGGGGGAATCCGCGGAAGACGCATTTCAAATTCACGAAACCGAGGCCTATATCGGCGCCCACGACGAAGCCTGCCACGGCCGGGCCGGCCTCACGCCGCGCACCACCGTGTTGTTCGGTCCGCCCGCGCATTGGTATGTCTATTTCGTCTACGGCATGTATTGGATGCTCAATGTCGTCACCGATCGCGACGGCGCCGCGTCGGGCGTTTTGATTCGCGGGGCCGGCAATTATCGCGGCCCCGGCCGGCTTACCAAGGCCCTCGGCATCGACAAGAGATTCAACGCCATGCCGGTCGCGCCGGCGAGCGGGCTGTGGATCGAAGACCACGGCCAGGCGATCCGCCGCGGCCAAATCCGCCGCACCCCGCGCATCGGCGTCGACTACGCCGGCGATTGGAAAAGCAAGCCGTATCGCTTCGTGCTGCACCAGCATTGATCGATAAGAATCGCCTCCCGCCGTGTGCTACTGGCAAGCGCAGTCTGGCAGTGCCGGCAGGCGAGTCGAAATTTCATTCCTTGCTTCGCTTGGCACGGGTGCGGGAGCAAACGTTTCGGCCGCTCTGAATAAACTGCGCCGCGCGGCGCTCGCACTGGCAGACTGCGCTTGCCAGTGCCACACGAGCCATCCGCCGCGGAGCGGCGGGCTACGTAGCCCGACACTCCGTCGCGGATGCAACTCGTTGGACGCAGTCAACCGACTGATGCTCGCCGAGATACGATTCATCGACCGGATAATTGCGAAAGCGGATCGAATAATGCTCGTCGAACCAGCGCGCGATCGGCGCTTCGTCGGCCGGATCGAATTGCGGAGCGACATGCAGCGTCTTGCCGAACACTTCTTGCCGCAGTTCGCCATTTTCGATCACCAGTCGCCCGGCCTGGAACACATAGCGCGGCAGTTGAAACATTTCGGCCGCATTGGCCGACGGCGAATAGATCGTCACATCGGCATCGGCGCCGGGGCCGAGGTGTCCCTTGCGCGAAAGCCCGAGCAATCGGGCCGGTGCGGCACGTGTAATGATGCAGATTTCCGAAAGCGAATATTCTCGATCAAGCGACGCCAATAGGGATCGCTCGCGCACGCGCGGATGAATGGTTCGCAGCACGTCGGCCCGATAGGTGCGGTCCATCAGCAGGCGAATCACTTCCGGATAGGCCAGAAACGAGCCGCCGTTGGGATGATCGGTCGAAAGCGCGATTCGCCACGGGTCGGTTGCCAGAAGGAGCCATTCAAGACCGATCGCCCATTGCCAGGCGTGGATCAGGCTTTTTGGTTTGTATTCGATTGGCACGACGCCGCAGCCGGCCTCGAATTCGACATCATGGCTAAACCACTTCGCGCCGTGCAGCCGGCTCAAGTAATGCCCCACCGCGCTATCGCCGGTCATGCTCGTGGTCGCGCCGAAGAGCACTTGCCCTACGTCGACTGAGATATTTTCGTGCGTGTTGAAATAGTCGGCGAGCGGCAGGGCGGCCGAGCAAAATGTGCCGGCCTTCGTTGCATCGCCGCCGTAGCTGTGGAATTGGATATGGGCCAGATGGGCCCGATGGCCTTCCAGCGCCCGCATTGTTTCGAGCGTGGTATTCCAATTGCCCGGCATTCCCAAATGGTTTGCATGGATATGCACCGGGTGGGGAAGGTGCAATTCGGCCGCCGCTCGGGCAACAGAGCGGATAATTTGCCGCGGAGTCGTCGGGAAACCGTCGATCGCGGTGTCGAGATCGGTGGCGGTGGCGAGTTGCCCGCTCTTCCAACGTTCGACGCCGCCGGGATTGACCAATTTCGGAGCGAATCCGCCTGTCGCCCGCAGCAGCCACGCGATGAAGGCGCGGACCAGTTGCGGCTCGTTGCGGCCGATCGCCTGCATCAGATAGTGGTTGTTGCCCATCAGGATAAAGCAGCCGCGGTCGATGCAAGGCGTGTCGGCGAATTCGAGATGGGCATGCCGGGCAGCGAGTGGAGCGATCGCGGCGTCGAATGCGGTTGTGTAGCCCAAGCCGGCGTATTGGTAGCCGGTAGCGGCGGTGCTGGGCGTGCTGCCGAGCGTGCCGCTGCGGATCGCTCCGCCCTCAGCTCCAGGCGGTGAATTTCGGGCATGGAGCGCCGCGGCGGGCGACCGCTTTTCTTCCGGCCGCATCCGCCGCGCGGCATTCACTTTCGGCCCGACGATATGGCAATGCATGTCCACGCCGCCGGGCATCGCCACCAAGCCCGCCGCATCGAGCGTCGTTGCGGGCCGGGCGGCCGGATCGGCCGGCGCCGCGACGATTTGGCCGCCATCGATCCAAATATCGCGCACTTCGCCATTTACGCCGTGGGCGGGATCGTACACCGTCGCCCCGGCGATTTTGAGCAGGTTCGAGGAAGTCGACATCGGCTCAACTCCTGCCCGGTGGCCGCAGTGCGGATTGCAACATGCGCAGAACTTCGAAATCGGCGGGTGCGTTCGTATTAGCAGCGAGCGCCGGCCGCAGCGAGAGCGGCACGCCATCCATGCGAAACATCGTGCCGCCAGCTTCAACGCCGGGCACGGCGACGCGGATTGTCACGTCGGCGTCCGGCCAAGCCGGCGGTTCTCGCCAATCGATGGACACTTTGGGGATTTGCTGCAAATGCGATTGGGCCGCGTGGCGCAAACTTACCGGCGGGCCGTCGCAGATCAGAATTGCCGCGTCCACTTCGCCGCGTTCCAGCAGCGATTCGGCGGCGAACGCAGTTGGATCGTAGCGCGGGAAGCCGTGCGAGAAATCGACGGCCCGCGAGAATCCGGTTCGCCACCCGAGCACCTGTTCCGCACCATTTGTGTTCGACACTTTTGCGAGCCGCAAGGAAACCCAGCGCCGGCGCTCGTTCAACGTGCGCACCAAGCCGGCAATCGGCGAGGCGATCGCGCGGTGCGAATTCGTACCGTGCGAATCCGTACCGTCATCGAGCAACACTCCATAGTGAGATCGCAACATGCTCGCCGCGAGCTCTTGCCACTGCGCGAGCGACACGCCCGTTTGCCGTTCGATTTGGCGCGGATCGAGCGTGAGCCGCTTTGCCAGAGCCCATAGCACCGTCGCGGTTTCGAATTCGCTGCCGGGGTGGATTCGCAGGTGCTGACTTGCGATAGCCGCCGTCGCGGTCGAACGCGAATCGACGACGACGAGCGGGCATCCGCCGGGTTGCCCGAGCGATTGCGGAGCGTAGCGTTCAAAAAACCGCGGCAGGTCGGCCACGGGATCGGCATTCCAGACGACGACGAGATCGGCCCGGCTGCGAATTTCGCCGAGCGAGCAAGAGACTTCGCCGACCGTTTGCAGTGTGTCGAGGTTCCGCTCGCCGGAACCATGGGCGGCAATGTCGATCGCGCCACGCGAACGCTCGGCGATTTCGACCGCCGCTTGTTGGGCTTCGCAACTAGCGCGGCGCAAACCCCAAAACAACGGATAGCGGGCTGCGAGCAAGATTTCGGCGGCCCGCTGAAGCGACTGTTGGAGCGATGCCGGGCCGCCGGCAATTCGGCAATTCTCGCCGCGACGCCGGCCGGGCGCCAAGAGCTGCTGCCGCGCCGATGGGCAAGCGTTTGCCGCGGCGACGATTCGTCCGCCCGACACGGTCAGTTTCAGATCGTCGCACAAGCACGCACAGAACGGACACGGAACGTCCGCGACGACGCTGGCGGTTGGCACGGATTCGGACAATTCGGCACCCACGGCGGACGAGCTAATCGAAGCACCGGCCGCATTGTAGCATCCGAACACCGCCGCCCCACAGATACCGCCACGTCGTAATTGCTGCGCCCCGCGCGACTACCAGATGTTCATCGGAGGTTGAGAACGCCTGCCGCCGACAACGGGAGGATGCCGCGATGCGTCGGAATTTGATTTCCGGTAGCGGGCCATTGCCGGCCGTCGGAATAGAAATCGCCCCGCGGAAGCGATCGACGAACCGAGACGTGAGCGAATTCGCGCAAATGTCCGGCTTATCGATGAGGCAAGCAAATGGTTGTAGAGAAAAGGCATCTAGAAAATATCCGCGGGGGTAAGTCGTTGTCGAGCAGAGTGATCGGACGTTAATTACCGATTCCGGTGAAGCAAATCCTCGGGCATGGTGCGTTCGATGGCCCGGCCAAATTCATCGAGCGTCCGCCGTTGGCCGACCGAATGCCACGCCGACACTTCGCGCAGTTCGGGCATGATCTCGATCAATTGTTCCATGAGCATGGTCACCATTCGCCGCTGCGAGTTGCTTTGCGCCTTTTCCATGATGGCGACGACCGTTTTCATCACCTTTACAAGCCGTGCCCGCTCCAGCACGGGGGCCGATAGCGGCGCATCGGAATCGACGAGCAGATCGGCCACGGGCACATCGAGGGCTCGCTGCCATTCATAGAGCATGGTGAGCGGCAAGTCGCTGGTTTCTTGTTCCTGGTGCAAGACGCTTGCGACGTCCGTACCGAGGCGGCGTGCCATGTTCCGCAATGAAACGCCCTGTTCCCGCCGAACAGCCGCCAGACGATGCAAGGCGTGCTCGGGCTTTGGAGCCGCTTTTGCACACTCATTGGGTGCTTTTTCGACCGTCGAGTCGGGCTTAAACTGATCCGCTTCGAGATGGTCGGATTTGAAATGTTGCGATTGATTTTCTTTGACAGACTCAGGGAGTCCGGCACGACCATTGCAGGCCGCCGGATCCCAATCCGCGATACTCATTGCAAGTTCCCCGCGTGCGGTTCGCCGAAGCGAACGGATGAAAAGCAAGTTGACACACCTCTTGGCGCACAACCGACTCGCCGCGCGATCGCCTGCTGGCTTTCGCTCGGCGGCTTGCCTCTTCTCATCCCTAAGAACTTGTCGACCCTGGAATAATATTGCCTTGTACTCGCGAACTAACACGCGGAAAACAATCACCGCCGAACCGCCGGAATGAATTCTCCGCGTTGCAACTCAATCTCTACGAATTCGGGCATCGCCGATTGGAAAGGAGCCAGCCATTGGACGCGACCGTGTTCCGACGGTCGCGGCCGAACCACCCTGGCTGCAATTGCAACTCCCCCGAATGCAACGCATTCCCAACCGAAAACTTCCAAAACGGCATACCACGATGCGCGAGCGCGCAGCCAAACGAAAACATAAAGCGACGGAATTGAACGATCGAACTAGATGAGGCTCAAGATACCCGAACTTCCGCGACGAATCTTGCCAGCGGCTACACGACTTGCCGGCGGCTACACTTCTTGCCAGCGGCCATGACAGACGAAGCCAACTTGGACAGACGAACTTGGCATGTCCACCGGCGTTGGCTGTCACTTGATTCGAGCTACTGCTGAATAGCCGCAACTCGAATGATCTCCTGATCGCTCCCCCGTCGAACTGGGGACCCGGCCAATTGGGTCCATCATATTCAGCCTGCAAGCCTTCAGCAAGTATGTCTGGCAAGTAGGATTTGAATTTCGCGGGCAGCCGCACGATCGGCCTTCGTCCACTCGCGATTCCATCGCCTCCGACTTTGGAAGCGATCATAATCAAAACGTGGAGTGCGACGGCCGACGAACCTCGCGGCGTGGCGGATTTGCCGCTAAATTATCGGCTCATCCACGCCCCGCGCTGCCGTCAGTCTGTAGACCTCGGCATGGCGCAGTCAACCTACTGTTCGGCTCCGTCCGATACCGCACTGATGAAAACCTGGACCCTCATCGACCTCTCGCCCGACACGACTGCCGATATTCATCGCGACGCTTGTTTGCTCTCCGCCACGGAGCTGGGATTGCCCGGTTGCAGTGTGTCGCTCAAGACGCTGCGTGGCGGCCTGCGCGACGGCGTCGAACTGTTGACGATCGACAACGGGCGATTTCGTGTGGGGCTGTTGCCGCAGCGCGGGATGAATCTCTGGAAAGCGTGGCTCGGCGATTGGGCCATCGGTTGGGATTCGCCGGCGCGGGGCCCCGTGCATCCGCGATTCGTCCCCGTTTTCGATCCCGGCGGCCTGGGCTGGCTCGAGGGGTTTGATGAATTGCTTTCGCGCTGCGGACTGTTGAGCAACGGCGCGCCGCAATTCGATGCTCGCGGAACGCTTGAATATCCGCTGCACGGACGCATCGCAAATCTGCCGGCGCATCGGCTCGTGGTGCAGTCGGACTCGGAGTCGGGCGAATTGGCAGTGACGGGCGTGGTGGACGAATGCCGCTTTCATTTTCACAAGCTGCGGCTGACGTCGACCTTGCGGACTTGTCCCGGCGAACCGGGCGTGCGCCTCACGGATGAAGTGACGAACTTGTCGGCCAGCCCCGGCGAAATGCAATTGCTGTATCACACGAATTTCGGCCCGCCGCTGTTGGAGCCGGGCTCGCGGATTATCGCGCCCGTGCGGCGGATGATGCCGCGTGACGCCGCCGCCGCCCGAGGTTTGGACGAGTGGGATCGATTCGGCGAGCCGCACCCCGGCGGTGAGCAGTGCTACTATTTTCAGCTTCTCGCCGAGCCCGACCACCGCAGCCGAGTGCTCCTGCGAAACGCTGCCGGCGATCGCGGGGTCAATCTGCGGTTTTCGACCGCTGAATTGCCTTGCTTCACGCTCTGGAAAAACCCTCCACCTCGGCAGGACGGCTACGTGACTGGCCTGGAGCCGGGCACCAATTTTCCGAACGTCAGGTCGTTCGAAGCCGAACATGGTCGAGTGCGCCGCTTGACTCCGGGCGAAACGGTCCGCTTCGAATTCGCCATCGAAGCCCACGGCGACCGAGCGTCGGTCGCGCAAGCCGAATCGGCGATCGAGCGGCTGCAACAACTCGCGCCGGCGGAAATTTGTAGCGATCCCGCGCCCGATTGGACTCGCGCCGGATCATAATGGACTTTGTTGCCACGCCGGGTGCCATGCCCAGGCGGCGTCGCGTGGGGCATGATCCGAGCGAGGCACATGCCCGCTCAAGGCAATGGGCATGGCGCCGCACAATCGTCGTCGCCGTGTCTATTTGTCAAGCTGCATCAGGAACTTCGCAGTCGATCTTGCCCCAAAAAGTCGAGCATTCGTGAATCGCATTTTTCTTCTTCTTGCGGCGTTGCTGCCGGCTCTGCCATTTCTGCTCTCACGGTCCCGTGCGGCGGATCCCGCGAAAACGCCACCGGCCGTCGCCGGTGGAACCGCGGCTTCCGTCGAATGTGTTGTCGGCAAGGCGCCGTTCGCGGACCCGAAGATCTTTTTCGCGGCGGATGGCACGCCCGATTATCGCGCATTCTACCGCGAGCGCTACGAATACATGGCCGACCATTTTTTTGCTCCGGCCGACGACGTGGCGATCAAGCGGCTCAAGCATTCTCAACTCGGCGATGTCGTTACCGCGATGCTGTGGCTTTCGCAGTCCGGCGGCGGAAACAAATATCTCGACCGCGGCCACGATCTTTTCGGCATCTTGATCGGCTACACCGACGGCAATCCGGCTGTCAGCCACGATTGCTTCGGATTTTACCCGGTTCTCAAGTCGGCCATCATGCTCAAGGCCGCGGGTCGATTCGATGCGGAGTGGGAGCCGGCGCTGCGCGGGTTTACGCTCGACGGTCTCGAACAACTCAACAAGCATTGGCCGACGAGCGACGGCAATCAGGATCTCGCGCGATTGTATGCCTGCTTGCTCGCCCGACGGCTCTATCCCGACATGCCCGAGGCCGCGTCGGCCGCGTCGAAGGTGAACGAGGCGTTTACACGGTTCATTCACGACGGCGATCTCTACACCGATTCGCGCAACTATTTCGAGGTGTCGCTGGTTTTCTTCATTCAAATCGCACGCGATCTGGGCCGCGAGGACGAGATCGCCCGATCGCCGACCTTCGAGCGAATGTTTGCCAATTTTCGGGATGCGATCAGCCCGAACGGTTTCCTGCCGGAATTCGGGGCCGGCTATTTTTCGCCCAATCGCTATGCGTGCACGCCGATCTTCTTGGAATATGCCGCGGCGCTCTACCACGAGCCAACTTTTTCCGCCGCTGCGCGGCGCTATTTCAATTTGTTGATCCAGTCGGGCCCCGCTCGCGACACCAATATCAGTAGCGCGATCCACAGTTGTGTTCACGTGATGCCGCAGTTGCTCGACGATTTTCCGATTCGGCGCGGGCCGGCGCCGCAAGCGGAGTTTGTCTCGGGTGTCACGCGGCGCATCGCCAGAATCGGCGGCGAGCGGCCCGGTTTCCTCATTTTGCGGCCATCGCTCGTGCCCGCAGCGCCGATGATCCTGATGGATCTACTGGGCCAGGGAGACCATTGCCAGCCGGAATTTGTCGCATCGATCGGTTATTACGAATCGAATCATGTGCCGCTGTTTTATCAATATGGCCGCTACATCAGCGGAGCGAGCCGTGCGAACCAGATCTTCCTTGGCCAGTCCGGCGCTAGCGAGCCCGACCCCGTTTGGCCAGCAGACACATGGCGGACCGTTTCCATTCCGGCAGACCGACTGACCGAAGCGGATGGCAGCGCCCGAATCGATGCGGTTTCGCTGCGCACCGATGATCGCAAGAAATCGGTCGATCGAGGTTTCGTGCTCGACAATCTGCGGCTGTCCGGCCCCGGCGGAACAAAATCGGTCTGCGATCTGTCGCAGGGATCCTGGCGCGGGAACAGCCATTCGGTGACCGCTGGAAAACAGCCCGGAGCGCGGGCCATCCGCGTCCTCGCCGACGGGAATGGATGCACGCTCAAAAGTTTTTCGCCGCTCAAGTTCGATCCGCAAAAATACGTCGAACTGCTTTGCGATGTGAAATGGTTCGGCGGCCCCCCCGATGGCCTGTCCGGCCGCGGACGGCCCAGTGCGCAGCTTCGGCCGACGACAGACTCTCGGTCCTGGATGCCGGTCGAGGAGACGTCGCTGCTGGCGCTATTGAAAAATGTCCGCACCGAGCGGCATGGCGACGACTGTTGGGCACGGCTCGAGTACTCGAGCTACGGGACATTCGACAGCGGCCTGATTCGCCAAATCGTGCTTACTCGTGAAGGGGTGCTGGCCGTCCGCGACGACATTCGACCCGGCGCGAGCGCGGACGGCCGCCCGGCATTTTCGCTCTGGCAGATGTATTCGATCGACAGTGAGGGGCCGAACCGTTTTTCCACGCGTGGCGAATGTGCCTATCCTTCCTGCGTTCTCGGCGACACCCGCCATTATCGCCGGGGCATGAGCGCTTATTTCTCCGGTCCGATGGGCACCAGGGTCGGCAAGCAAATCGTGCCACGCGCCCGGCTCGGCATGTATCGCGAAATTCAACGCGATCTGGACCTGCGCACGGCCTACGCCAGGCTTGCGATGCGAGCCGGCCAGGCGGCGTATCTGAACCTTCTCGTCGTGCCGCATCCGCCGGACGCCGATCTGGCCAAACTCGATGCCGCCACCTCGACCAACCACGACGCCGCGCGCTCGACGTTCCAAACCATGTGCGACGGAGTCGCGGTGACGATCGAAATCGCGCGCAGCGGCGAATGGCAGGTACGCCGCTGACGGCAGCCACGGACACGCTCGGCTGAAAATGCAGCAACCGCGTCCCTCTTTTACGGGTATAAGCTTGTATGCCGGCGCCCGACTGCGATATACAGATTGATATCGCAGAATCGTGGTTACGTCGCGCGGCTGTGTATCGGGGCCGCAAAGCCGCAAACGGGCCGAGGATTTGCCGATTGCTTTTCGATGCGCTGCGAAGCACGATTCCGCACGCCGGCCATAAAACCATCGGAGGTCCGCAATGATTCGGTCAAGATTCCTCTCTGCGGCGATCGTCGCGGTGGCTTGCTCCTCGCCCTCGATCGGTGTCTGCGCGCCACCATCCGCGGCGCGGCCTGCCACGGCATCGGCCGCGCCAGCCGAACCGCTTCGCCTCGTCGCGCCGGCGGCCGACTTTGTGCTCAAAGTGGAGAAGCCGCGGGCGATTGCCGATCTGATAGTCCTGCTCGCCGGCAAGCCGGAACTGCAAGGCTTTCGCGGCTATCGCGACTTCATCGGCTCGACCAACTATCAACTGTTCCGCCAGCTTGTCGCCCATTTCGAAAGCGAGCTGGGTCATTCGTGGCCCGATCTGCTCGATCAAGTCGCCGGTGGCGGGATCGTGGTGGCGGTGAAATTTCAACCCAAACAGCCGGCCCCGGTTCTGCTTGTGCTGCAAGGACGCGATCCGAAACTCACCGCTCGCTTCTTCCAAAACCTTCGCGCAATGGTGGCCGACGAACAAGCCCGCCAAGGAACGACCGAAAGCTACAAATCCGAAACCTATCGGGGCATCGAGACGTATCAGGTCGGCAAGGATCTCTATGCCGCGGCGCTCGACGCGGCACTCGTCTACAGCAACCTGCCGCAGACATTGCATACGGCCATCGATCAGCATCTCGATCCGACGAAACCGAACCTGCTCGACGACAAGGCGCTCGCGGAGGGCCGATCGCTCGTCGCGCCGGACTCGCTGGCCTGGGCGTGGCTCAGCCTGAACTACGCCCACCAATCGCCCGAGGTAAAAACGCTGTTTCAGTTGCCCAGCACGTTTTTTCCGGAGCATGTGTTGTTCGGCGGCTTTCTCGACGTGGCGCGGCGGTCGCCTTGCCTCGTGGCATCGATTCGGCCGGAGAGCGGCGGTCTGGCGCTGGCCGTGCAATTGCCGCGCGGCACCGACGGCATGCACGAACTCGTGCGGGCCCATGTGCCGCCGCCGGGCCAGCCCGGCGCCCTGCCGCTCCTCTGCCCGGAAGGAACGCTCTACAGCACAAGCTTCTACCTCGATCTGGGCGAATTCTGGAAACAGCGGACGGTGCTTCTTCCGGCCGAACTGGTGAAGCAATTCGAAGCGGGCGACAAGCGATCGGAAGCGATTCTGCAAGGAACTCGATTCAGCCAATTCCTCGAATTCTCCGGCACACGCCACAGGTTCGTCGTCGCGCGGCAAGAAAACACCGGCTATTCGTTCCAGAGCGATACGCATTATCCGGCCTTCGCCTGGGTGATGGAGCTGCGCACGCCGGATTCCTTCGCTAGCGCGATCGACAAGCCGCTCATCGGTCTCGCCTTCTTGGCCGGCTTGCAGGTGCCGCTCGATTCGATCGACGAAACCTACAAGGGCGTAAAAATCAGCGGCTACCGGTTCGTGGAGAACGACGCCAACAAAGCCCGCGCCGGGGGCCGGCTCTTCAACTTCAGCCCCTGCCGTGCAAAGGTCGGCAACCAATACATCATCAGTTCGACACACGAATTGGCCCGCCAGCTGGTCGACACGATTCAAAAAGAAGCGTCGCAAAAAGAATCGCCTGCCAACGCGGCTTCGCAACCCGGCAGCCCAAGCAGCGGCGGCCCGAGCAGTGGCAGCGCAAATGGCCGGAGCGCAGCGAATTCCAGCGTCACGACCGTGCATAGCCGGCTCGTCTGGGGCGGTGTTTCCGATTATCTCGGCTACTTCAAGAAACAATTCATTACGCGAAATATGCTCGAGCAAGGCAATAGTCCCGAGGGAGCAGCGAAAGAAATATCGCTGCTGTTGAATCTGATCGACCAGCTCGGAACGCTCGAAACCAACACGCGCATCGAGCCGAACCGCTACGAGTTCGACGTCCGGATTGTGCCCTAGACTAGGGAAAAATAACTTCTCCGCAGGCCCCCCCTTGCGGAAGAGGCGGGTGAGGGGTTCGAAAAGCGGAAGTTATTTTTCGGCCGAGCCCTATTATAGTCGTGCCACAAGGAGCTTGATTTCCAATGGCCATCGATCCCGACTGGGCTTGGAAGGCGTACCACCCCGACGCCAAAAATCCTTGGAACCTCGCCAAGGTCGGCCATCTCTATCGCCGCGCCGGCTTCAGCGCGAGCTCCGACGAGTTGGATAGATCGCTTGCCGACGGTCCGGAGAAAACGATCGGCAATCTACTCGCCGGCGGCACCGCCCAACCGGCACTCGTGCAGCAAGCATTCGAGCGGCAAATGGCCGATATCGCCGCTTCGCTCGACTACACCAACGAGGCCGAATTGCGTGCCTGGTGGCTGCTTCGCATTCTGCAGACGCCCCATCCGTTGCAAGAGCGGCTGACGCTCTTCTGGCACGATCATTTCGCCACCAGCAACGCGAAGGTCCGCAACTTGCGCTACATGTTCGATCAGAACCAACTGCTGCGCCGCAATGCCTTGGGCAGCTTCCGCACGATGCTCGCCGAAATCTCCAAGGATCCGGCGATGATGATCTGGCTCGATACCAGCTTGAATAAGAAGGGAACCGCCAACGAAAATTATTCCCGCGAGCTGATGGAGCTCTTCTGCCTCGGCATCGGCCACTACACCGAGCAAGACGTTCGCGAGGGGGCCCGCGCTTTCACCGGCTGGGAAATAAGAGACAACAAGTTTGCATTCAATGCCGCGCAACACGACGACGGCCTGAAACAATATTTGGGCCAGCGCGGAAACTTCGGCGGCGAAGACATCGTTCGAATCTGCCTCGAGCAAGAAGCCGCCGCCTATTTTATCGCCGGCAAGCTATTTCGCCTCTTCGTCAGCGAAACGCTCGTCCCTTCTCCCGAACTGCTCAAGCCGCTTGCCACGCGGTTCCGCCAAAGCGACTACAACCTTCGCGAACTGGTCGAAACCATGCTCCGCTCGAACCTGTTCTTCTCGCCGGAAGTCTATCGCACCCAGATCAAATCGCCGGTCGATTTCGCCGTCGGCATCGTGCGCGCCCTTGAAGGCCATGTCGGTGCGATTCCGTTGGCCGACGCGCTCGAGGGTTTGGGCCAGCGGCTGTTCTCGCCGCCATCGGTGAAGGGCTGGCCGGGAGGCGACGTGTGGATCAATTCCACGACGCTGCTGCTGCGGCATAACTTGGCCCTGAATATCACTTCGACGCAAGACAATCGATTCGGCCGCCGCACCGATCCGGCCGAGCTGGCTCGCAAGCGCGGCAAGCATTCCGACGACGAAATCGTCGCTTTCTTCGTTCGCCTGTTTCTGCAAGACGATATTCCTGCCGATGCCCGCGCCAGCCTGCTCGACTATTTGGCCGGAGCCCACAAGCAAAAATATCCTGCCTATTGGAGCGCGCAGGATCAACAAGACCACCGCGTGCGAGCCGTTTGTCATCTGCTGCTGACACAAGCCGAGTTTCAGTTGAACTAACGGGCCGACCGAAGGATTAACAACTCGTCAGCTCACTCTTCCCGCGCGCGAGAGGGCCCGGGTGAGCGGTTCGAAGCCAAAAGTTATCCTTAAATCGGAACTGAGTTTCCAACCGCTCAAAACGAGTACTTGCATCCGCATCCAGCCATCCCTCTCACCGGAGGCCAACCATGCACAACCGCCGCACTTTCCTCGCGAATTCAATGACGGCCGCGGGCATTGTGGCCTGCGGGCAAACGGCTCCGCTGTTTTTGAGCCGCGCCGCTGCCGCCGTGCCGTCGACCCACAAGCCGGGCGCCAAGGAAACGATTCTTGTCGTCGTGCAGCTCACCGGCGGCAACGATGGGCTGAACACCGTCGTGCCGTTCGCCGACGACGGCTATCCAAAGCTCCGCAAGGCGCTCCGCATTCCGACGGCCAATTTGAAAAAGATCAACGACTCGATCGGCCTGCACCCGTCGCTCGCGGGCTTTGCCGAGTTGGTCCAAGATCAGGCGCTGGCGATTGTGCAAGGCGTCGGCTATCCGAATCCGAACGAATCGCACTTCCGCTCGATGGATATTTGGCAATCCGCGAGTCTGGCCGAGGAGTTGACCGAAGGCTGGCTCGGCAAATCGCTGGTGCAGATGCCGGCGAGCCCGGCATTTCACGTGGCGGCGCCGAATGAACAAAGCTGGCTGGCACTCACCGGAGCGCCCTCCAAGGTGCCGTCGCTCACCAGCTTGCAAGAATTTCAACTGCAAACGTTCGCCGCCAGCCGGGCAGACCACGATCGCCAGCGCAAACTGATCGAACTTGATGCCGCCCGCCGCACTCCGGCAAGCGATAGCTCGGGCCGCGCCGCGCTGCTCGACTTCGTGCGCCACACCGCGGTGAACACCTACGCCAACAGCCGCCGACTCCACGATCTGTCGCAAAATTATCAGCCCTCCGTGCCGTATCCCGATAGCGGGCTGGCCGGGCGCTTGAAACTTGTCGCCCAGCTTATCGAGGCCGACATCGGAGCTCGCATTTTCTATGTCACGCTGAACGGCTTCGATACGCATGCCAACCAATTGACGATCCACGCCAATCTGCTGCGCGAGCTGTCGGAAGCCGCCACCGCGTTTTTCAAAGACATGTCGGCCCGCGGCCATCGCGACCGCGTGCTGCTGATGACGTTCTCTGAATTCGGCCGCCGCGCGAAGGAAAACCAAAGCCAAGGAACGGACCACGGCTCGGCCGCTCCGATGTTTTTGATCGGCGGCCGCGTGCGCCCGGGCGTGATCGGCGCGCATCCGAGCCTCAGCGATTTGGTGATGGACAAGCTCCGCCACCACACCGATTTCCGGCAGGTCTACGCCGCCGTGCTAGAACAATGGCTCGGCATCTCCAGCAAACCGGTGCTCGACGGCGATTTCCACCCGGTGCGGATCGTGCGAAGCTGAACCGGCCTGCGATCGCACTGCCGGCGGCCCGGCGCTGCGCCGCACATGCCGCAGGCCTGTCAAAAGCGGCGGTAGCT
>DATAWG010000096.1 GCA_036267355.1 Pirellulales bacterium
GAACTTCGACCGGCCGGACCCGGAACCGTGCGATTTGCTCGAAACCGCGGACGAGTTGAAAATCACGCTCATGCGCGGCAAGAACGGGACCATCTTTAGCTTCGAGCTATCGGGCGGCGCTGGTGCGCTTTTCAGCGACGAAGACGGCGATCCGGGCGCGACCCCGGAAGAATTCGCCGCACTGCGGAAGTTGATCGAGCGATTCGAGCGGAGGAGGCAACTGGATTGAGATTGCCCCCGCCTGGGCCTTCAACAGCAGCCCACTCCCGCTTATCGCGCGAGTGGGTGGCCTGGGCGGGGAGTTTTACTTTGAATCGCGTAGCACGCGATTAGACACATTGCACCCGCCAACGTGCAAAGACTCATGGCACCCCGCCGGAACGCGGCAGCGGGGCAATGGCGAGACGGGTTTTCAGAAAATCACCATAGAAGGCGACAGCCTTTCCAGTGCTGCACCATGCGGCGCTCGAGCGGCTTTTTTCTGCGCCGGTAAATTACCGGATTCGTTTCCGTCATACCGCAATTTCACGCAAAATAACGAACGGTACTAAAATGGCTTGCAATGCCGTTGTGAGTTGCTAAAATCGCAATATCTCTCGGGAAATTCAGGCTTTTTGACACCCCTCTTATAGCGTCTCCGAAGCCGAAGGTTACAAGTTCGAGCCTTGTCGGGGATATTTTTGATCTGGTCAGGTCGTCGAATGTGGCGCCCCGCTTTGGCGTACTGCCACTCTTTGAGCGTCGCCATAAAATAGCGTTGGCATCTAGCCGCGCGTCGCTCGCCAAAGCGTCGGATTTCTTCCGTCCTGTCCCCTCACCCTCGCCCTTCCTCCAATGCCCCAGCAGCATCTTTTCGACACGCGGCCGGCCGCTTGGGAGGAGGACGATGCGCGCGAGCGGCTTGTGGCCAGCGTGATTTTTCCGACCGGGCCGGATCAGCCGTTCGATTATGCGGTGCCGGATTCGCTGCGCGATCGAATCGAATGCGGCCGGCGGGTGCGCGCGCCGTTTGGCCGCGGCAATCGGGCGGTGGTGGGGTTTTGCGTGCAACTGGAAAACCGCCACGATGTGCGGCGGCAATTGAAATCGATCACTGACGTCGTCGATACGCGCAATCTGCTTTCCCCATCCATGCTGCGGCTGACTCGCTGGATGGCCGACCGCTATTTGTCGAGCTGGGGGCAGGCACTCGAAACCGTACTGCCGGCGGTGGTGCGCAAGCAAACCGCGCTAAAGCGAATCACGCTCGTCGGCATCAGCGCCGAGGCGGCAGGGCAAATCGATTCCTTGAAAGGCGCCACGCCGAAGCAACGCGAGATTCTCCACTATCTCGGCGGCCAACCGGCCCCGATTCCCACCGCAGCGCTGAAATCCGCGCTGGGCTGCACCGATGCCCCGATCGCCACGCTGCGGCGGAAGGGATGGATCGACGCCGTCGCGCGGATCGTGGTGCCCGAGGAAGCCCGGCTTCCCGTCCCGCCGCGCGAAGCCGACTATGTGCTCAATGCCGACCAGCGCGTGGCCCTCGACGCGATGCTCGCGGCATTGCATTCGCACGCGCAGCAAACGATCTTGATCCACGGCGTCACCGGTAGCGGCAAGACGGAAGTGTATATCCAGGCCATTCAGGAAGTCGTGCGATTCGGCCGGCAGGCGATCGTGTTGGTGCCCGAAATCAGCCTGACGCCGCAAACGCGCGACCGCTTTCGGGCCCGGTTCGACCATGTGGCCGTGCTGCATAGTCATCTGCGCGATGCGGAGCGAAACTGGCATTGGCAGCGGATCGCGGCGGGAGAAGTGTCGGTGGTCGTGGGGGCCCGCAGCGCCGTGTTCGCCCCGGTGCCCAATCTGGGGCTGATCATTCTCGACGAAGAGCATGAAACGAGTTTCAAGCAGGAAACCACGCCGCGCTACCATGCCCGAGAAGTGGCCCTGTGGCGAGCGCAGGCCGAAACGATTCCGCTCGTGCTCGGCTCGGCCACGCCCTCGCTGGAAAGCTGGCATCGGGCTCGGCAGGGCGAATTTCGCTTGGTCGAAATGCCGCGGCGCGTGCTCGATCGCCCGATGCCGGCGGTGGGCACGATCGATTTGCGCAATGAATTTCAGAATCGCCGCACCCGTGGCGCCGTGAGCCGCAAGCTTCATCAGAGCATCGCCGCCGCGCTCGAGCAGGGCGGGCAAGTGATCCTGTTATTGAATCGCCGCGGTTTTGCGACACACATTCAATGCCCCGCGTGCGGTTACGTGGTGCGATGTCCGCATTGCGATCTTGCCCTGACGCATCATCGGCAACTCGACATCGCGCTGTGCCACTATTGCGACTATCAAATGCCGGCGCCAGTGGCGTGCCCCGAGTGCGACTTCTCCGGCATTCGCTATGGCGGCGTGGGGACGCAAAAGCTCGAGGCCGAGATTCGCACGCGGTTCCCCGATGCCCGGGTGTTGCGCATGGACACCGACACGATGCAGGCCCCCGGCAGCCATGCCCGGGCGCTGGCGTCGTTTCGCGATGGCCAGGTCGACATCCTGCTTGGCACGCAGATGATCGCCAAGGGGCTCGATTTTCCACGAGTGACGCTTGTGGGCGTGGTGAATGCCGACACGGCGTTGCATTTACCCGATTTCCGCGCGGCGGAACACACGTTTCAATTGGTCACTCAAGTGGCGGGCCGCACGGGGCGCGGCGAGCGAGGCGGCCGCGTGGTCGTGCAGACATTTAGCCCCGACCATCCGGCGATCCGCTCGGCGATGAATCACGACTACGCCGCGTTTGCCCGGCAAGAGCTGCCGATTCGCGAGGCCCTATTGTATCCGCCGTTTGCCGAGATGGTGCGGCTGGTGGTGCGCGGCCCGGTCGAAGCCCCGGTGCGCGAGTTCATCGCCGAATTGGGCCGGCATTTCACGCGCGAGCTGAAACAGATCGACACGCAAAGCCGCTTGCTCGGCCCGGCCCCGGCCCCGTTCGCCAAGCTCCGCGGCATGTATCGCTACCACTTGCAGCTCCAAGCGATCGACGGAGCGAAACTGCGGGCGATGGTCCGCGAAGTGCTGGCCGCGATCGTTTGTCCCAACGAAATCCAATGGAGCGTGGACGTCGACCCGCTGGATATGTTGTAACCGGACCGAGCTAGCAGATAACAGTAAGTGATCGTTGTACACGCCTCGTCGGCCTCGAAACTTCGTCGGAATTCAAATCACATGAGCCAGTCCATCAATATTGCAGATATCAAGGCCCTAACTATCCCCGAGCGCATTCTCCGGGTCGAGGAGATCTGGGATAGCATCGTCGCCGAGGAAGAGGCGCTTCCGATCACGTAAGCCCAGCGAGATGAGTTGGACCGTCGCATCGCTCTCTCCGACGCTTCGCCAAGCGCCGGTTTTTCGTGGGAAGAGGTGAAGTCTCGGCTTCAGAAACGCGGATGAAACCGGCGCCGATTTTTCGCCCGGCGGCCGCAGCCGACCTTGATGAAGCAATGCGCTGGTACGACAGCCGCCAGAGCGGGTTGGGCGACGACTTCTTGCTCTGCGCAGGCGAAGCGATTGCGCGTATTTGTCGGAATCCAGAAATGTTCGCGATCGTCCACCGCGACGTGCGACAATTCGGCGGTTTCCGTACGCGATTTTCTATCGATTGTTGAACGACCGGGTCGTCGTGGTCGCTGTGCTCCACAATCGGCGTGAACCGACGAAGTGGGAAGAGCGTGGGTAGACCTGCCCAATCGCTTTCGGATCGGCCGTATCTCGGTCTGATTGGAGTGTCAAAGCGCGCCGGTGATTCCGTGGAGCAGCAGGCCGACGAGGATGTCGTAGAGCGCGTGGGTGCCGGCGGCGATGCCGAAGCCGCGGTAGACGAACAGCACGGCGAAGAATCCTCCCGCCACCGATCGAAACACGAAGCTCGAAATCTCCCACGTCTGGCCGTGCGGGCCGACGTAGTGGGCTGCCGAGAACACCAGGCTCGTGGCGACGACCGCCCCAACCAACGCCTGCCTCGGGCCGAGGCCCGACAGACGCAGTCCCCAGGCGGCCAGCGGCAAAAGTGTCAGGCGAAACAACACCTCTTCATAAATGCCGGCCCCGAAAAACGCGATCAGTTTGCCCCCCGCGCCGATCGCCGCCGACATCGAAGCCTGCACTGGCCAGTCGGGCGGGGCCGAGAGAAACATCGACAACAGAGCCCCTTGCAGCCGGGCAATCACCACCAACACCAGCCCCAGTAGAAAACACTCGGCAAACATCGCATACAGCACTCCCGGCACGACCTGCCATTTCTGGGCCGTCGTGTGGTGCCAACCAAGTAGAATCGCCACGGTCAGCGCTGGCAGCAAGAAATATTGGCCGAAGCCCAACAGGTCGAGAAACTGGCGGAGCCAGACATCGGCCCCATTGCGCATGGCCTGCGGGCCCAGCCACAACACGCCCCCCTCGTAGAGCAACAGCAGCGGGGCGACGAACACCAGGCAAGTCAACGGCCGGCGCGATTGCTGCCAGTAGTAGCCGCTCGTTTGCGGCCAACTACACGTATTTCCAAACAGCGCCGCAAGCATGCAATCGACCCAATTTTCCGAACGGGAGGTGAGGCGGGAGGCGGCGAGGTTGCGTCCGGCCAGCCCGAGGCCGCCAGGCACTTGGCGGCCGCCGGCCGGACGGCGGGGAGGGCGTGCCGAGCGGTCGGAACGTGGCGGGCATGCCGAACGCGAGCGACCGTTTTCGGTCAACGCACTTTGCGGTCGCTCAGGGAGGTAGTTCATTTTTCGGTCCTCCGCCGCAAGCGGCTTGAACGCTCGTCGATCGGCCGTTGTTCGTGTTAAGATCGCTTAAAGCGGACTGCCAATTCGCGGATCAGACAAGAAACGACCTCGACGACTACGGGACAATGGGCGCCATGCCCACGGCTTCGCGTGGGCATTTAATCCGAACCGCATGCTCACGCCGAGCCGTGAGCGCGGCACCCCGAATTCCGAAATGTCGGGGTTGTTTTCGGCGGCGACTAAACATCAGTGTCCGGTCGTGCTCCGGCCGTCACTTCGCTCTGTCCGTGGGGACGACGGGTTCGCGGCGGACGACAGCGAAATCGCCCGGTTTTCTGCGGTTCCTTGCATGCAACCGGATGCTTGGACATGTTCCGTCGTGCCCCGGACCATGAAAAACTGGCGAAGCTCGTCTTCTTACGATCCGCACTTTGAAATACAATTGAGCTTATGAACGCTTTACGACGCTTAGGGGGATTGGTCATGCGCTGGCTATCGGGCCAAACGCTTTTTGTTTGCGCCGTGGCGGGCGCGGCTGCATTGGTGGGTGGATGGTTGCTGGTGCGCGCCAACGTGCCGGATGCCGAGGTGGTGGCGTCTCCAAAGCTGACGCTGGAGAATATCCCCTTCAACGGCACCGAGACCTACGACTATCTCAAGGCGATTTGCAAAATCGGACCGCGGCCAAGCGGTTCGGCCGGCATGGTCGCCCAGCAAAAAATGCTGGCCGACCATTTTCAGAAGTTGGGCGGCGCGGTGCGGATGCAAGAGTTCCGGGCCCGCAACCCGCTCGACGGCAGCCCGGTGCCAATGGCCAATATGATCGTCACCTGGCATCCAGACCGCAAAGAACGCATTCTCTTAGCCGCGCATTACGACACCCGGCCGTATCCCGATGAAGATAAGCACCATCCGAAGGGAGTGTTCATCGGGGCCAACGACGGCGCGAGCGGCGTGGCCATCTTGATGGAATTGGCGAAGTCGATGCCGACATTGAACACGCCGTTCGGCGTCGATTTCGTGTTGCTCGACGGGGAGGAATTCGTGTTCAAGCAACACGATCGCGGGTTCTTCCCTGGATCGGGCGATCCGATGTTTCTCGGGGCGGAATATTTTGCCCGCGACTACGCCAGCCAACCGCCGCCCTACAAATACCGTTGGGGCGTGTTGCTCGACATGGTCGGCGGCGCCGAACTGCGAATCGGCGAGGAACAGAACAGTTGGTCGTGGGAAGACACCCGGCCGCTGGTCAAGCAACTCTGGGGCGTGGCCGACAAGCTCGGCGTTCACGAGTTCATCCCGCATCGTATGGAAAACGTCTTGGATGACCACCTCCGCCTCCACGAAATCGGCAAAATCCCTACCTGCGATGTAATCAGCTTTCTCGCCTATTTGCCCTACTGGCACACCGAACAAGACACGCCCGCCCATTGCTCGGCCTTGTCGCTGGCCAAAGTCGGCTGGGTGATGCAAGAATGGCTGAAGCAGGCTAAATAACGGCGCGGCAAAAACCGGTGGCTAGCGCCTGGCTGCTCAATATGGCGCCACGTATGTTAGCGGCAAGGCGCTAGCCGCCGGTTGGCAACTCGCGCATCTTGTCATGCAAATGCGTAGGATTTGCCATCGATGGACTCCGTTCACTCGCTCTTGGCGTTTGCGCCGCTTGGCCTATATCTAATCGGTCTGGGGATTGTCCACTGGCGGCGGCGGCCGATGGTGCTGACCGGCTCGACCGACATCTCTCTGCTGGCCGTGGCGGTCGTTGGGTTCGTTGTGGCCGGGCCGATGGAGTTCTTGTTTCCCGCGGCCCTTCCATTCCCTGCTCGCTACGTATGGCTGTCGCTATTGCTCAGCTACAGCCTGCTGGTGACGCTTTGGAACCTTTTGGCCCGGCCGCGGCTGATCGTGCTCAACATGACGTCCGATCAATTGCGGCCGATCCTCGTCGAGATCGCCGCGCGGCTGGATAGCCGTCCGCAATGGGCCGGCGACGGTTTGGCGCTCGAGGAACTTGGCGTGCAACTGCATCTCGAAGATTATCCGCCGATGCGAACCGTCTCGCTGGTCGCCACAGGATCGCGACAAAGCGAAACAGGCTGGGCACGTTTGCATAAAGAACTGAAGGCCGGAGTGCGCGGCATCGATTTTCCCGACCGCCGTCGCGGCTATGCCCTCGCCGCTCTCGGCCTGCTGATGCTTGCCTGGCCGCTGGCCGAAACGATCGCAATGGGTGGCCCAATGATCGCCCAAAAACTCGCCGACATGCTGCGGCTATGAGTCAGCGTAGTAGGCACACTCCGTGTGCCGGCGGCGATGCCAATTCGCGCTCGCTCCCAATCACACGCCGCTAAAACGCTGCTCCATCGCCGTTATTGCTTCTTCTTCAGCGAGCGCTCGAGATATTGCACGTTCGCGCGGATGCCGTCGAGCTCGGGATTGAGATTCAACGCGCGGCGGAAGGCTTGCAGGGCGGCCGTCTGGTCGCCGAGCCGAAGATAGCATTGGCCCATTCCGGCGGCGGCGCCGAAATGGTAGGGATTGATCTCCAATGCTTGCCGGCAATCGTGGATCGATTGCTCGTAATGGGCCAGGCCGTATTGAGCGATTGCCCGTTGGTTCCACACCTCGGCTAGCCACGGCGCTTCGCGGATCAGTGCCGTCGCATCGCGCAGGGCGACGGCATATTCGTGCGTGCGGTTGAGCATCACCAAGCCGGCCAATTGCTGTCGCTGCGGGGCCGTGCCGGTTCGGCACCAGACCGAGCGGATCGCCGTTTCGGCCATCAGCCGCACGCCGCGATCCGTATCGCTGAGCGCTCGGCCGAGCACGGCGTTCGATTCGTAGTCGGCGATGAATCCCAGGGCCAGCACCGCCGATCGCCGCACAAGCCGCTCCCCGACAGCGGCCAGCCGGCAAAGCGTGGCGACGGTGTAGCGCTGCGTCGTGCGATGAATAAACGCCGCGGTGTCCTGATCGGCGAGATACTGTTGATACAGTTCGCCGAGAACGGGTTTGCGGGTAAATTCGCTTTGCATGACTGTGTTGGGCGAGGTTTTCAGACGGCGTTGGCATGCGCGATGTCGTATTTGTTAGTGTAATCAGAATCAAAAAGAATTAAACTGAAAAGCGGGATTTTCCGGTGCTTCGGGGTGCCGCTACCAAGGGATTTGCCATGCCGCCGATTATCCGAATCGTAGGGCGCCCGTCGCTTTTCGCGGTCGCTTGCAGTGCGGCCATTCTCTGCACCGCTACGAGACCGACGCCGGTTCGTGGCAACGAACACCCGGCCAACTGGCTTACCGGCGAAACGCTCTGCGCGCAGCTCGATCAAAAAGTTTCGATCACATGGTCGTCGCGTTCCGGTGTGCCGTTGCGGCAGGCGCTGATGCATCTAGCCCAGTCGCAGCAGGTGGCAATTCTGCTCGATCGGCGAGTTGATCCGGACCAAAAAATTGAATTCACGTCCGACGATCGGACGCTCGATGCGACGCTCAAGCTGATCGCCGCGAAGCTTTCGATCGGCGTCGGGCAAGTCGGCTCGGTGATTTACTTCGGGCCCGAATTGACGGCCCACAAAATCCGCACGCTCGCGGCGTTGCGCTACGAAGACGTGCGGCGTTTGCCGGTGGACGCCCGATCCAATTTCACGCGCCTACGGCCATGGAAATGGGATGATTTGGCGATGCCGCGAGATTTGCTCGGCCAGTTGTCGAAGCAATGCGGCATTCAGATCCAGGGCACCGACCAGATTCCGCACGATCTGTGGGGTGCGGCCGATTTGCCGCCGATGAATTTCTGCGACCGGCTGACACTCGTCGCCGCGCAGTTTGATCTGACATTCTCGCTCGACCCGGCCGGCCACAGCGTGCGTCTCGAGCCGATTCCCTCGTCGGTCGAAATCAGCCACGATTATGCCCTTTCATCAACAATCGAGGGCGGCCCGCGGGCTTTCGCCGCGAAGATGTCGAAATCGCTCGCAGGGGCGAAGGTCGTTTACAGCGCAGGGAAGCTAACCGTGCGCGGCTCGGCCGAGGATCAGGATTTCGTGCGAACATTGCTCGCAGGAGGCCGGGCCAAACAAACCACGGTCACGAAAGGCGAAAAACGCTACACGCTGCCGGTCGCGTCGATGGCCGTCGGCGATTTGATCCGCGCACTCGGCCATCGGCTCAAGCTCGACGTGCAAGTCGACGACGCAGCCATCCAAGCCGCCGGGCTTTCGCTCAATACCGAAGTGAAAGTGAATGTCAACAACGCAACCGAAGACGAACTATTGCACGACGTGCTCGACCCGGCCGGGTTGACCTTCGATCGCAAAGCGGGCGGAATCACCGTGCGGCCGAAGAAGTGAGGGAAGAAAGTGGCCAGGGTCGGGGGCCAGAGGCCAGTGACGCGACGCGCGAAACCGCAAGCGAGCTTCCATCTCAGTCGGCTTGGAAGCTCGCTTGCGGTTTCGCGCGTTTGCCGTTATCCCGCTGCCTGCACTCGGCGCTGGCGATAATACTTCAAGCCGGGGGCGAAAAAGCAGATTCCGGTAACGATGCCGAAGATCGTGTGGCCGAACTCCGGCCAGAGGGCCATCACGCCGGCGGTGAGAAACGATGCGACGGCCTGCACGTAAAACTCGCCGCTCAAGATGCCCGCCTTCACGACGAACACCATCCCACTGATCAACCCCAGCACCGGCGAGAGCTTCAACACCGGCAACCGCAGCAGCCATTCGATCACGAACAATTCGACGCTGGCAATCACCGCCGCCCCCCACAGGTGCGCGATCTGCCGCTCGATGAACGTCACCGGGCCGGCCCGCCGCCGCAGGGCCCAAAAGATCGGCGCCCACACGGCGAATCCGCCGGCCCAAATCCATAGATACGGCCAGCGCGACGCCACATGCTGCCACACCAACAGGTTCGTCGCCAGGCATAGCCCGAGCAGCACGACGCTGTGCCACATCCACAATAGTCCCCAATTCTCCAACAGCGGCGCATGGTGCGTCTCGCGGAACACGCGGGCGATCACTTGCGTGAACCCGCCGCTGCGGGCCGACACCGGTTCGCCCGATAGATAGGCGTTCAAATCCGCCGCCAAACGTTCGGCCGATGGATAACGCAGTTGAGCCGGCTTTTGCAGACATTTCAGCGCGATCATTTCCAGATCGCGATCGGCCCGGGCGTTCAACATCCGCGGCGGCACCGGGTCTTGCTCGAGCACCATCAGCAGCGTGTCGACCGGCGAGGCGGTTTGAAACGGCGGCCGGCCGGTGAGCATCTGATACAGAATCGTGCCCAAGCTATACACATCGCTTGCCGGGCCGATCACGCCGCGGCGGCCATCGGCTTGCTCGGGCGACATGTAGCTCGGCGTGCCGACGATCGCGCCGGTGAGCGTCGGGCCGTGTTGATCGGTGATCCGCTTCGCGAGGCCGAAATCGGTCACGTGCGGCTGGCCTTCGTCGTCGATCAAGATATTCGACGGCTTTAGATCGCGATGCAGCAGCCCATGCCGATGCGCGAAGTGGATCGCCTTGGCCACCGGCACCAACAGCGCCGCCGCCTCGCGCGGCTCGAGCGGTCCGTCGGCCAATTGCCGGGCGAGCGTCGTGCCGGCCACGAATTTCATACTGAAATAGGGCTGGCCATCGAGATCGCCGACTTCATACACCGGCACGATATTCGGATGATCCAATTTCGCCGCCGCTTCGGCCTCGGCTCGAAACCTCGCCCGATCGGCAGCGGTGGCCAGTTGGCCGCGCAAAATCATCTTCACCGCCACAATTCGATCGAGACTGATCTGCCGGGCTCGATACACGACTCCCATGCCGCCGCGGCCAAGTTCTTCCAATAATTCGTAGTCGCCAAGGCGGGCAGGCAACGCGACGCGCGGCGTGGATAGTGCCACGGTCGGCGCTTGTGAAGGAGATATGGCGGCTTCTTTGGCATCGGACACATGCGAGGCTACCGCGTCGGCGAGCATCACCGCGCCCCACAGTTCCCGCAGCTCGTCGGCGAGATCGGGATGCGCGGCAACCGTCTCATCGAGCGTCGCGCCACGTCCCGCCTGCTGGGCATCGGTCAATTCAACCAGCAGCTTGGAGAGGCGAAGATCGCGATCGTCGACGGCGGTGGGCATCGGGGTGAGGGTGAGGGGGAAGGGTGAGGGGTTAGGACGGCTGCGGACGGTCGTCGGTTTGGTCTCCTTCGGCTTCCGGCTTGCCGCCTGCGGTCTTTTCGAGATGCGCCCGCAGGCGGCGCATGGCGCGCAGGTAGCGCATGCCGGCGGCGGGTTCGCTGAGGCCGAGCACTTGCGCCACGTCGCCATTCGAGAGGTGCTCGAAATGCCGCAGCAACACCACTTCGCGATCCTGCTCGTCCATGTGTTCCAGGGCCTGCTGAAACCGTACTTGCAGTTCGTGCCACGTCGCGGCGGCGGCGGGCGTGAGCTCGGGATCGACCAATTCGGCCGCCAGGTCGAGCGTCGATTGGTCGAGCTTCGCCGGGGCTACGAGCGGCTGTTCGCGATCGACGCTCCGCCGAGCCGCGACACGATGCCGCCGATGGGCATCGATCAAGCGATCGCGGGCCATATGCCGCAGCCAAAGATGAAACGGCATCGCCGGATGGGCCAGATATTCTTCCAGCCGCCGATGCGCGTCGAGCAACACATCCTGCACGATGTCGCTGGCATCGATCCGCCGGCCGATGCCGCGATCCATCCGCAGATCGATCATCCGCCGCAGGGCCGCCCGATGCCGATCGAGCAGCCGATTCACGGCCGTCGTATCGCCGCCGCGCGCCGCGGCCAAGAGTTCTTGCGTTTCATCGGAATTGGGCCACATGATAGGGTCCAGTGTAACCTCCGCACGCCAAGCGGCGAGAGGGGCCCGACGCGCGAAATCGCAAGCGAGCGACGGGCCGACACGGCCAAATAGGCCCTTGCCCGATCCGAGCCACGAACCCCGAACCCCAGACCACGGCTCACTCCCCCACTTCGCGGCCATCGATCAATAGCCGGCCACCGTGGATCAGCCAATTCGGCGCCGATTTGGGAATCAGTTCGCAGCCGACGGCGCTCGTGACGCTCGGCCCCTCGATGTGCAGTTGGCTCTGGCCGTTGCCTTCGACAAGGCAGCCGTCGAGCGTGGCGTGCGAAGCGCCGCATACGGCAATGCCGCTACGGCCGTTCCACCGGGCGGTGATGTGGTCGAGCGTCGTGCCGCTGCCGACATCCTGGCAATTGATCCCGTCGAGCTCGAAGCCTTGCACGACGAGATTCGTGATCACCAGTTGCTCGACTTTGTAGAGCGTCAGCCCGACCTGCAATTGGGCATAGCTCAGCGAATATTGCTGCGGCAATCGGCCCGGCTCGACGCAGAAATAAATCCAGCCATCGTGGAGCGTCCACTCCAGCGGCTTCAATAGCGGCGGCATTTCTTCCGCCGGGGTCGCCGCAACGCGAGCCAGCGGTTGGCCTTGAAGGAAAAGCATTCCGAAAGCCATGTGCGTCGGCCGCATGCGAAACACGTTGCCGCCGGCCGACCGCCAACCCCCGGCCGGGGCCGAGCCGTCGAGTGTCGCGCCGTTGCCGTCGATCACCAGCGGCTTGAAGCTGAACCCGCTATGCCGCGGGCCGGAAAGACTGACCGATTCGTGATACGGCACGCCGGTGTTGGCCACGATGATGCGATCGCCCGAGTCGGCCAGCCGCAGCGCTTTGGCGAGCGACTGAACCGGCCCCGCGGAGCCGCCTTGTGTCGCGAATCGGCCATCGAAATGGTCGTCGCCGGCGCGATTGTTCACGAAGATATCGCGCCCCGCGGCCGGAAGGGCATACAAACCGGTCGCCGCCGCAACCGCCAGAATCAAGCATCGCATTGAGTTTCGCTCCCAAGAGAATTCGGCGCAACCGGGGTCTGGCTCATTTTTCGGCGCCGCTCGACCCGAACCACCCCCGAGCCCTCCGCCGAAAAATGTGCCTGACCCCCTTGCGGCCGACCCTTGCGCCGCGAACCCGCCTACCCCCAAACCAACCGCGAATTCGGCCCGCCGGTTTACATTCACTGTATCGTCTGCTTATTATAGGCGAGTTCGACAGCGAATAGGTTTTCCTGTTGCGGCGATTGTGCGGACTGCGCAAGCCAGGCGATCACGGATTGAGCGGCTGCCCCATACAATCCGATACGTCAACATCGCGGCGTGTACATCGCAGTTTGATCGGCATCCTTGATCGATTCGCCACGTCCCTCTGCGGACGGCTTGAATCGCCATAATCCTCGGCCGCAATCGGGCGGGGCCAAAATTTCTACGATGGCTGTTTCTCCCAATTCCGCATCGTCCAATTCCGCGACCAAGGAAGAAATCGCGCTGCCGAGCGAACTGTTTCGCACGGTCGTGTCGCTGCTGGTGGTGATCCACCTGTTCGTCGTCGGCGTCGCGATGCTGACGAACAACCGCAACGGCATCTGCACGTTGCTCATGAATGTCAAGACGCTGACGCCCGGCGTCGAACCGTATCTTTCGCAATTGTGGCTCGACCACGGCTACGATTACAACTTCATCGAACTGATGCCGGAGTTCGAGGACACGGCATCGCTCGACTGGCCGTACCATCTCGAAGCGACGCTCGACTACGGATCTGGCCGCGCGCCGGAGATCGTCGAATTGCCGGAGGCCAAGACCGAACCAGCCGACCGGCGCCAGCGCTTGCAACAACTGGCATTCGCGTTGGCGGAATATTCCAAATGGCCGGAAGGCCCCGACATTCCCGACGTCTTCAACGATCGGCGGCATCGTATCGGCGGCTCGATCGGGGCCGGCCTGTTGCGCGAGCATCCCGGTGCCAAATTCGTCACCCTGCGCTGGTATTACCATCGCGGCAAGCTGCACCCCGAAACATTGATGGCCGAACTGCCTGCGTGGACGCCCACCGATCCGCGCTATTTCACCACGATCGGCCGGATGCGCGTCGAGCTTTCCGACGACGGAACGCCCGAATCGATCGACATCTTGCCGCAAGGAGAAGTGGCCCCGCTGAAATCGGAGACCATCAAGTCGGAGACCATGAAGTCGGAGGCAAAGCCCGCCGCTGAAGCGCCGGCAAAATCGGCTCCGACAAATAATGCGCCCGCAAGCCGGCCGCCGACGACGGACAACAACTCGGCTCCCCAATCCAAAACGGAGTCGAACTGAAATGCACTCGATCGGCGATTATTTTCGCACGCTCTTCGACCGATTCGGCAAAGGCTGGAATCGATTTTGGTTTGCACCGCGCGACCCGCTGACATTGGGCATGATTCGGATCCTCACCGCCGCGATGGCGATCGCGCTTTACTTGACGTATCTGCCCGATCTAACCCGACTGTTTGGACCCGACGGATTGTTGTCGCGCGACGCGATGCTCGATATGCGCGACCGGGTGCCGGTGTTCTCGACGTTCGATTGGGCGAGAAGCACGGCGGCGCTGTGGATTTTTTATTGGGCCGGCGCCGCGGCGCTCGCGGCGATGCTCGTCGGACTGTTCACGCGCGTGACGTCCGTGCTGGCGCTAGTGGCCGTGTTGTCGTTGATTTATCGCGGACCGATGCTGGCCCGGCCGGTCGACGATATCGTCGCCATGCTGATGTTCTATCTGTGCTTGGGCCCCTGCGGTCGGACGCTTTCGATCGATGCCTGGATTCAGCGAATGCGCAGCACTTCGAGCGGCACGGCGAGAAGCATTGTTCCGAGTAGCGCGGCGACGATTTCAACGCGCCTAATCCAAGTCCATTTGAGCGCCATTTACTTTGCAATGGCATTCGCCAAACTACGCGGCACCATCGGCACGAGTATTTGGTGGGACGGTTCGGCCGTCTGGGACTTGATGGCCAGGCCCGAATATCCGCTCGTGAATCTCAGCGGACTCGGGTTCAGTGACCCAGGCTGGTATTTCATCAACATTTGGACCCTGGCGATCCTCGCGTTCGAGTTTAGCTTCGCGATTCTGATCTGGAATCGCCTTGCTCGCCCGTTGCTGTTGGGCATTTCGCTCATCATGTGGGTCGGCACCGCGCTACTGACCGGGATGGTCAGCTTCGCCGTGATCATGCTTGTCGCCGGCTTGGCGTTCATTCCACCGGCGACGCTCCGCGGCTGGCGGCGTTCGCCACTGGAGCCGGCAGTGCAAGCGAGGGACTAAAGCCCCGCCAAGAACACAAGGCCCGAAGCGTAAGCGAGGACGCGCCCCGTTGCGAGATCGCCCTCAACACAAGCCCGAGCGTAAGCGAGGATGCGCCCCGTTGCGGGATCGTCCTCACGAACGCATCAATCCAATCTGCATTCGGCTGTGCCGCCTGCAGCGAGACGATGCCGCCGTTGCGGCGCTCCCTCGCTAACGCTTCGGGCTTGTGTTGCTTCACAGCAACGATTTCGGAACGTGGGCCGGTTGTTCGGCGGCAACTCGTCGGCCGAATCGTTTTCGCCATCCCAAAATCCAGCGTCGACGCAACACAAGCCCGAAGCGTAAGCGAGGACGCGCCCCGTTGCGAGATCGCCCTCAACACAAGCCCGAAGCGTAAGCGAGGACGCGCCCCATTGCGGGATCGCCCTCACGAACGCATCAATCCAATGTGCATTCGGCTGTGCCGCCTGCAGCGAGACGATGCCGCGGTTGCGGCGCTCCCTCGCTAACGCTTCGGGCTTGTGTTGCTTCACAGCAACGATTTCGGAACGTGGGCCGGTTGTTCGGCGGCAACTCGTCGGGCAAATCGCTTTCGCTATCCCAAAATCCAGCGTCGACGCAACACAAGCCCGAAGCGTAAGCGAGGACGCGCCCCGTTGCGGGATCGCCCTCAACACAAGCCCGAAGCGTAAGCGAGGATGCGCCCCGTTGCGGGATCGCCCTCACGAACGCATCAATCCAATGTGCATCCGGCTGTGCCGCCTGCAGCGAAACGATGCCGCCGTTGCGGCGCTCCCTCGCTAACGCTTCGGGCTTGTGTTGCGCCACAAAGATTTGCGCGTTGGGCTCCGGACCTTAAACCGCGCGGCAGATGAAGCACTTCAGATATTCGCTTTCCAAACAGCTTGCGGCGATCGGGTGATCGGCCGCCGCGCCGCGTTGCTCGAGCACTTGGATGTCGCGGCCGGTGCGCTGGGCGACGCCGCCGAGCATGTGCAGAAAATCTTCCCGTGTCACGTGGCCCGAGCAACTGCATGTGACCAAGATTCCGCCTGGCTCGAGCAACTCGACCGCCATGCGATTGAGCCGGTGATAAGCCATCAAGGCATCGTCGACGGCCGCACGGCTGCGGGCAAACTTCGGTGGATCGAGGACGACGGCGCCAAACCGCTCGCCGCCCGCCGCGAGTGAATCGAGCGTTTGAAATCCGTCGCCGACTTGAAAGTGCAGATTCGCCACGCCGTTCAGTTCCGCATTTGCTCGGGCAAGCGAGACTGCTTTTTCGCTGCCATCGACGGCGAGCACTTCGCTCGCTCCGCCCAGCTTCGACGCGGCAATTCCGAAGCCGCCGCTGTAGCAAAATAGATCCAACACCCGCCGGCCGCGGCAATAGTTGGCGGCCGCACGGCGATTCTCGCGCTGATCGAGATAAAAACCGGTCTTCTGCCCTTCACGCAGATCGACGCCGAAGCGGAGCCCGTTTTCTTCGATGAAAATCGGCCCGCTCGGCAATTGGCCCCAATGAGTTCCCTCGGCAAGATGGATGCCTTCGATCTGCCCCAGCCCGCGCTCATTGCGGAGCGCGATTCCGCGCGGACGAACCAATTCCATCAGCGCCCTGGTGATCTGTTCCAGGCGGTTGGCGATTGCCAATGCCGTCGGCTGCACGGCCAGGTATTCGCCATAGCGATCGACCACCAATCCGCTCAAGCCATCGGCTTCGCTGAACACCAGCCGGGCCGCGCCGTGCGGATCGGTGTAGCCGAGTTGCCGCCGCAACGCGAGGGCCGTTTCCAATCGGCGACGGAAAAACGCGTCGTCGAGCAATTCCGTCGGCGACCAAGTGTAGAGCCGCACGCGAATTCGGCTTTGCGAATTGTAGAGTCCGCGGGCAACGAAGCGTCCTTTGTCGGAAATCAGCTCGACGACATCGCCATCAGCCGCCGCGCCCTCGATCCGAGCAATCGCCGATTCGAGCACCCAAGGATGCCGCCCAAAAAAGGGCCGCACCTTGCGCGGCTTGAGAATCACCTGCGCGACTCCCGAGCCCGGAGCGCTAACGCGTTGGCCTGCGTCGAGCGGCAAATCTACTTCGGTTTCATGATCCACGGTTTTGGCCACGGCAACACATCCAATCGACGGCGGGAGAAATGAACGGCGGAAACTAGATTGTAGGCTGGATGGCGTCCGTCAGGGAGTGCCCCGGCGGCGTGGACCCCATGCTTCGACCGCCCTCCCGCCGTGTCATTTGAACCCGCCCGCCCGCAATCTCACCATCGACACGGCCGCCAGGCTGGCGATCAGCAGGCCATAGACGATTGTTGCCTTCCAACTACCGTCGCCGCTGGGCTTGTCGCCGATTGCCCGGCCGTGTGCCGTCTGCCCCGCTCTGTGCGCAACCCGCCGCGGAGCGCAGACGGCACACGGAGTGTGCCTGCTACGTTGGCGCCTTATTCGAAATTCATCGTTCGCCGCAATTTTCTGTTGGAATTCGAGCCACGCTTTATGGCATGCTACGCACAGACGACTCGGCTCGAGGCACTTGAGACGGACGACGCGGGAGAAGGCTACAGGCTACAGGCTACAGGACGAAGCATGTCCGCCTCCGGCGGACGTGCCCTGCTTACCTGAAGCCTGTAGCCTCTTCCGCACCACGCGGCGCCGGCGGCTGGTTCTTGTCCTATGGCGCTGCTAGTCCGTCTTGCTGTACAACGGTCGAACTGCTTGCGGTCGACGGCAAGCGGAGCGATTCAGCGTACCGGCCCCACCGTTTGCGGCCTGATCTCCGCAATAGATCGGACCAGGTAGTGTTTGCCGAGAAGT
>DATAWG010000097.1 GCA_036267355.1 Pirellulales bacterium
GCGGTTGCCTTGCCGCCGAAGAATTTCCGCGCCCACGATCTAATCGAAAGCGCGGATCGCTGCTTACACGGCGCCCAGCGCTGCGGCGGCAACACGCTCAAGAGCATCGAAGCGTAGAGAGCGGCTCGAACAGCACTCGAAAGGGTGATGGCACGCGTTTCAAGTGGCCGACGGCATACGGAGTATGCCTGCTACGTAGTAGGCACACTCCGTGTGCCGGCGGCGATGCCGATTCGCTCTCGCTCGCAATCAGACGCCGCTAAAACTCTGCTCCATCAATCCTCCGCGTCGCTCATGCTTGCTGGCGGTCGAAACGACTCAAACAACGCGCGAACAGGGTGATGGCACGCATTTCAAGTGGCCGACGGCATACGGAGTATGCCTGCTACGTAGTAGGCACACTCCGTGTGCCGGCGGCATCGTTTCAAGTCGAGCCTAGACAAACGGACCTGTGCGACTAAACTTAAGGCTGACTTGGCTTTAAGGTTCACCGTCTGCTTGCAACACTAGCAAGCCGACTCCACCGCACGCCGGTTGAAGGCCACGTATTGGCCGGCAGCGATTTCGCAGCGATCGGAGCTTTTTGATGCGTTTTGTCTCGATCATCTGGAAGAACATTTATCGCCGCAAAACGCGGTCGTTGCTGACGATTTGCGGCCTCGGCGTGGCGGTCGCCACGGTTGTTTCGCTGGTGGGCATTTCGGAAAGCTTCCAGCGGCACTTTATCAATCTCTACATCGCCCGCGGTATCGACATCATTGTGCAGCGCTATGGCGTGCAGGCCGAATTGAGCGTGAGCCTGCCCGAAGAGCTCGGCGATCGCATTCGCACAGTGCCGCACGTTAGCGGCGTGATCGGCGGCCTGATGGACGAAATCTCGCTCGACGATTTTGGATTGCCGGCCGTGTTTGTCGATGGCTGGCCCAACAGTTCGCCGTTGTTCGACGAAGTGACATTCAGCGTCGGTCGCCGCCTGCATACCGGCGATTTCCATAAGCTGATTATCGGTCAATCGCTGGCGGAAAAGACCGGCAAGAAAGTCCACGACACGCTAAAAATCTATGGCGATAAGTACGAAATCCTTGGCATTTTCCGCAGCAACAACGTGTTCGACGACGGCTCGATGGTCACCATGCTGCCCGACCTGCAAGAGGCGCTGAATCGGCCCCATCAGGTCACCGGTTTCATCGTCCGCACCGATTTGCCCAAGGTGCCCAGCCCCGAGCGAACGGCCGCGATCAACCAGATCCAAAAGCAAATCGAAACGCTCGAGCCGGGCGTGGCGGCCGAGGAAATGCACAGCTTCGTCAAGAATGTCGGGCCGATCCGTTCGGCACAAGCCCTGGCGCTTGTCGTATCGGCAATCGCCCTCGCCCTTGGCGGGATTGGCATGCTGAACACGATGATCATGTCGGTTTACGAACGCATACGCGAAATCGGAACGCTGCGGGCCGTCGGATGGCGGAAATATCAGGTCGTGCGGCTGATTCTCGTCGAAGCCCTGGTGCTTAGCGTGGCCGGGGCGATTCTCGGCTCGCTTGCCGCGGGGGTGATGACGATCGGGTTGAGCCACCTGCCGGCAGCATCTGGATTCATCGCCAGCGACATTGCACCGCTTGTGATTATCGAAGGCTGCTTGGCCGCCCTCGTGGTCGGCGTCGGCAGCGCCGTTTACCCGGCGATTTGGGGCGCGAGCCTCAGCCCGGTGGAAGCGCTCCGCCGGAAATAGCGGAACGAGCGTGACGATTTGACCGTTGCGCCCGTGCTACCTCCGTGTTCCCTATTTTGGTTTGCTTGGCTGCTTCCGCGCCGCCAAGAGGGCGCAACGTTCGGCGGCGATCTCTTCGGCCGTGCGGAAGCCAAGCCGACGTAGAACGGGCAACTGCGGGCACCAGCCTTCCAAGGCGTATTGCAACAGGAAGCAACCGGCCAAGCCCGGCAAGACAAACCATTTCCGGTTTGAAACTGCTCCGAGCAGGAATCCCCCGATCGCCAAGCCAGCGGTATGGGCTTCGAGCATGCGATCGATGTCCCACTCTTGGTCGAGTTCATCAAGTCGCTTCTTGACCGCGTTGTCGTCGAGCGTGGAGTAATACGCCACATTCCGATCCGTTTCGAACTGGATTCGTTCATTAATATGCTGCGGCGTGTTTTCCGGAACGCGTTCTCGGGTCGAGGCTAGCATAATCGATCTCCGTTTCTATAGGCGGCATTCCGTCAATGCGGCCGATTCGGGTGCAAATGACAAGGCGGATCAGGCAGCCGGCGGATCGGTTTCCTGGCGATGGTCGTTGGGGTCGAATTTTCGTGCGGCAACTTCGCGGATGCCGGTCATAATGGCAGTTTCGATCGCCGCCTTCGCCACATCGAATAGGGAATTGGCGATGGCGGCCGCGAATCCGGCTTTTTGCGGCTCGGGAGGCGGAGGATTTACTTGTGCAACCGTTGGCGCCGCGCCGTCGAGCGGCTCAGTTCTTCCGCGACGAACAAGCAAGGCCGTCGTCAATCCGGCCACGGCGGCGGCGCCGAGCGCGATCCACGGCCTCTTTTTCGTCCACAAGCGAATATCCACAGCCGCCGCAGCACTATGACGTGTTGCTTGGACTGCCCGGCCAATCGCCGCTTTCGCGGTTGCGGCTTCACGAGCGAGCAACTCGTGTTCCGACAAGCGTTGGTCCTTCCCCTGTTGGCCACCCACCGCGCGTGCAGCTCGTTCACGAGTAGCTTGGTCGACAGTAGTGGACTTGGGCATCGGCCGATCAGGCGCGGGTTTACTTGTCGCGCTGACCGGCTTCGTCGAAGCCGTGGCCGAACTTCGCTCGGTAGCGTGCTCTAAAGTGCTCATAGTCATCGCGCCTTTTTCGTCGGAACGCGCTTCGTTGGGTCAAGAAGCCGATTGCAATAAACGACGCAACGGCTGCGATACAGACCACGCCGGTAATCACGTCTGCCGCCCAAGGTTGCAAACCGAGCGCGATCAAACCGGTCACAATGCCTCGCAAAATAAACACGACGGCCGTGACCATGAACGCCACGCCGACGAACAACCCGACAATTCCCGCCACGGCCCAAAACAGAACCATCCGCACGCGCGACGAGATCTGATCGGCGCGAGCGCGGAGATAATGCCCGACAAGCATCTGCAACTCGGCGAGGTGCCGCAGCAAGGGCGCGAGCGGCGACGGATCGACAGGCGAACCCTCTTCCGGGTCAAGCCGGTTCGTCTGTGGCCCAGCGTTCGGACCGTTGTTGGTGGAATCGGTTGGCAAGGGCGTTTCTCGCGCGATCATGGTCCATGTACCTCATCAGCCGTCATTGAATCCTACCTCCGATTCCGGCCGCAATTTTCGAGCAGCGAATGAATCGACCAAGGCTCGGCCCTCAGCCTGCCCTCTCCCGCAAGGAGAGTGGCGTCCGTGGAGAAGTTGTTTTTTTCGGCCGAGCCTAAGCCGCGTCGACCCGCCAGTCGGCGAACTATCGCCGCTTGGTCAACAAGAATCCCAACGCAAAGCCGACGCTGCCGGCCACGAGCAAATAGGTGAGCGGCTGGGCCCGAACACGGCCTTCCAGGGTGTGGTTCAACTCGCGCACCTTTGCCCGGCCTTGTTGATAGTATTCCGAAGCGTTGTTTTGCAGTTCTTCGACCTGGTGTTGCACGGCGTGCTTCACGTCGCTCCCCATCTGTTGCACCTTGTGCGCAGCCGCGCTGACTTGTTCTTGAGCAGCGTTTTTGACATCGTGAGCCATGCTTCGCAAATCGTCCATCTGCGACCGCGAACCGGTGCTGGCATTTGAACTCGACATAGCTTTCTCCTTTGTGACAAGGGTCAAATGCGACCATCTATGAACTATCCGCGCAAAACTTGAGCTTGGCGGAAAGAAGCAGTTAAAACAAGGCTCCCTACACGCAGCAATGTTCATGCCACAAGTCATCCTGTTTTGTTGCGGCGTTGCGGGCGCCTTGGGATCGGCTGCTTCATCCGCAGCATTCCAAAAATAATGGCATCCCTTCGACTTAGACATTGATTGAAGTCGAGCCAGTATGAGCGGCCCCTCGCCAGGAAATGGTCCGTAATTCCGAAGGGTTTTCCAGATGAATCCAGTGAAACGGGGGCAGGCCTGACAGTATTGCCTTTGGCCCGGCCATCGATGGCCCGAACCGATCCCTGAGCCGCAGAACTTGTGGGCAATCGAACGGGGTCTGTCTTTGGGGCCACAAACCCACTCTCACCGCCCAATATCGAATCAATTCTGGTTTTGGCACGGTCATTGCTGTTATCCGAAATCAACTGCTCTGGTTGGAACACCAGTGAACTTAACGTTTCGCAATTGGAGGACCAGGATCATGTTATATTGGGCTGCAGTGTTTTTCATTATCGCCTTGATTGCCGCAGTGTTTGGCTTTGGCGGGATTGCGGTCGGCGCGGCGTCGATTGCGAAGATTTTGTTCTTCGTGTTCTTGGTGTTGTTTATCGTCAGCTTGCTGTTCGGCGGACTCCGCCGCGGGCCGACGATCTAACATGCCGTAGCTACAAAACCGTCGCCCCCAGCGCGTGCTTTGCGGGGCGACGTTTTTTGTTTTTGCCAGCGAGGAATTTCGGCGGCCGGGATTCGATCTCGGTCCACCTTCGTCATGATAAAGGAGCCTCACATGGCCATGCAGCGGGAACGAAAAGACACGAGCGGAAACCATTCCGATGCGACCCATCGGGTCGCCGCGCGCGATAAAGCCGATCACGACGAAAACGAAAAAGTAAGCCGCGGTCAATTGGTCGACGCGCTCAATGGCGATTTGCAGCGCGAATATCAAGCCATCATTTCCTACGTCGTGTTCTCGCAGGTGCTCAAAGGAGCAGCGTACATGGATATCGCCCGCGAACTCAAGAAACATGCTGTCGAAGAATTGAACCACGCCCTCATCATCGCCAAGCAAATCGACTATCTCGGCGGCGACCCGGCCACGGAGCCGATGCCGGTCCGCACCGGCAAGACCGCCGAGGAAATGCTCAATATCGACCTGCAAAACGAGAACGACACCATTCGCAACTACCGGCTCCGCGTGCGGCAGTGCGAAGCGCTTGGCGAATACGCAGTCGGCGAATATATCCGCCAAATTTTGGTCCAAGAGCAAGAACACCAAAGCGATCTGGCCACCGCACTGGGTAAGGACGTGCCGGATGTTTCGACCGCCTCTGAAATGGCATGAATCCGCGTAGAAACGGCGGGTGCCGCCTCGCGTTGACAGGAAGCATTAGCGAGGCACGACTCGCCGCAGCACGTCGCCCACAAACCGCACGAGAAACAGAAGCGGTGCGATCAGCAGAATGCAGGCGCCCATCGTGGCCGGCACTAGCCAACCCAGGGCGAACACGGCGCCCAGGCTTTCCCATATCATGGCCCAGCGGACGATGGCCACCAACGCAGCAAGGCAAAGAAACGGGCCGTAGCGAATCTCGTTTTTCCGCCGCGCCAGCAATTGCGCGATGCCGATCGCGGCGCCGGCAATCGGAGCCAGAAAGAACACCACAAGGCACGCCTGCCAGCCCAAAAAAGCCCCGATCATTGCCGTCAGCGTCACGTCGCCGAAGCCCATCGCTTCGCGGCCAAGCACCGCTTTGCCGATCACGCGCACCGACCAAATCAGGCCCCCGCCGGTCGCCATTCCAATCAAGGCCGACAATAGCGCCTCCCAGCGCGACCCGCTTATCTGCCAAACCATCGCGACGCCGACCGAGGTCGCGACGCCCACCGCCAGAGACCAGCGCGTAAGCCGGTCTCGCCGCAATCGGGCCCACATCAGCCCCCAAGCCCGCCGCCATCCGTGCCGCGAATACCAAGAGCGCGGCATCAGCCCGATGCACCACAGCCATACGCATGCCAGTCCGATCGCCAGCGAACGAACGTCCGGCATTCGGTTCAATTCCGTCGGCCAGGGCCACGCTTGCGTCGATGTAAACGTGAGGAATCGCAAGTGGGCCGGGCCGAATCCGAGGCCAGGAATTGCTTCACGAAACATGACTGGCAATAAAGACCACGGCGCTACCGCCGCCAGCAGCAGTCCCAGCAGCGTTCCCGGCACGGTCACCTCGTCGGGAATCAATCGCTCGTCGACATCGATCAGCGATGCGACGATCATGAATCCGATCAATAGCGCGTTGGAGATGTACACGAGATGGAGCGTGGCGAGCGTGTGGATCATCGCCGCGCCCGCCGGCAATCCGACCGGCACGTGCAGTGGTTCGGGGAGCAAGGCCTGAAGCTCCACTTCCCACCAATAAAGCGCGGCCAAGCCCACGCCGGCCAGCAACTCGATGAACATCGGCCGGACCCAAAACCCCGACCCGTGCAAAGGCGATTCGCGCCGCAATCCGAACCATCCGACCACCGGCAAGCGATCACTCCATCGCCGCGGCGGTGCGTTCGAACGCGGCGCCGACCAAGGACTGATCGATCGCGGCGTGTAGGCCAGCCGATAGCTAGCCAGGTTGAGCAGCGACCCTAGCCAGGCGCCGATGATCGCCAAACCGAGCAATCGAAATTCGATCGGAATGGCGAGAATCGCAGTCACGGGCGGTCTTGCTTCTTTCGGCGATTGATGGGTGAACGGCGTCGTGGCTTGATCACGGTGCCGTTCGTCGGAGGGTGCTACAAGTCTACATCGGTTGCCGGGGCGGGGAGTTGGTCAAGAATTTCGCCGGCCACTTCGGCAACGGTCTTTTCATCGGTATCCACTGCGAAATCGGCGCATTCGCGGTAAAGCGGTGTGCGGTTGTCGAGCATCTCACGGATTTCGTCCAAGCCGCCGGTCGTGAGATTGGGCCGCCGCGAGACCGTGGTCCAGTCGTTCGACAAGCGATTTAATATCGTTTCCGGCCGCGCTTTCAGCCACACCACCGCCGCCCGATCGCGCAGCAGCTTGCAATTCCCGGCCCGCATTACCACTCCGCCGCCGGTGGCAAGCACAGTTCGCTCCCGCGCGGCCAGCTCCGCAAGGATGGCGTTTTCCAGATCGCGAAACGCCGGTTCTCCGTCGTCGGAAAAAATCTGTGCGATCGATTTTCCGGCGCGCAGTTCCAATTCGACATCGGCATCGACCCAATCCCACCCCAGCCGCAGCGCGAGCGCCTGCGCCACGGCCGATTTCCCGGTCCCCCGATACCCGATCAACCGGATCCGCGAGGGCAGTTTCGAATGGCGACTCGATTCAAGCGTTGGCATGCCCGCCATTATGGTTCGCCAACCGCCCATTCATCCAGCCCACCGCGAGCCGATAAAATCGGGACCGCGACGCGGTCGGCGCGAAACGCAGTGCTTCCCAACCGAAACAGCACGCCTGAAGGAAGCGAAGCCGCGTCTGGCGGCGAAGCGTTGACCGACCGTTCGTCGGCTAAGGAGCGCGGCGACGTGCGTGACAAGCGTTAGGCAATCTGCTTGCATCGTCGATCCGCACCTGCGGCGAATTCGCCAGCGCCGCCGGCGATGCCGCGTTCGTAGTGGCGATGGGTTAGAAACCGTTTGGCGTTCAAGCGTCGTCGCCGACTTCGACAATTCCCTGCGTGCCGTCGACCGTGACCACTTGACCGCTTTGCAACGCCGACATCGCGCCGCGGACCGACATCACCGCGGGCAATTTCATTTCGCGCGCCGTAACCGCGCCGTGCGATAATGGCCCGCCACTTTCGGTGATTAGTCCGGCGGCCGTGTAAAACAGCGAGGTCCACGCCGGATTTGTGGTTCGGGCGACAAGGATCGCTCTCTTCGGAAAACGTGCGAAGTCGGCCGGACTGTGGACGTGAAAACACGGGCCGGTCACACGGCCCGGGCTTCCGGGCAAACCGCGGAGCATGGCGTTGTTGGCGCCCGTCTCCGCCGGGGCGGCCGGTTGGCCCGGCGTCCACGGCGCCGATTGCCGCAGCGATCCTTCATACGACCGTTTGCCGTCGTATGCCATCCGGCGATAGATGGCGCGCTCGACTTTTGGGAAATCCGCGACCAGCTTCTCGAGGTCCTCCTTGCTGAAGAAAAACACATCGTCGGGCGCATCCAGGATGCCGGCATCCTGCAACCTGCCGCCGAGTGCGATCGCCGCCCGGCGGGCGATCGGATTGATGCGCGTGGTTTCGTAGTGCTCCAGATCGTCGAGCACGGTGTAGGTGCGCGTGAGCCGAATCAGTTCGCGGAAGAAAAACCGCAACGGTTCCGGAACGGCCGATAGAAATTGGTGCTCCGTCGCGAAGTAGCGCTGCCGATGAGCGTGGGCCGTTTCGTCGGGATCGTCTCCTTCGTCGCCGCGCAGCAGCAATGCGATCGAATCGATCACCACCCAAGGCTGGGCGGCCCACGTGGGACAATAATAATCCATGTCGATCTCGCGATGCCCGTGATCGTCGAGAAATCGCTCGAAGCGCTGGCCGAACTCGGGAAATGGCGATAGCTCACCGCGATCCCAGATTTCGCGAGAACTTTGGTTCACCAAGAGCGGTTCCAGCGCCGGAATTTGGCGAGCCAGTTTTGCCAAACCATGAATTTCTCGATTCACTTGGGCAGTCTTAGTCTCGCAGCCGGCCAATAGCCCATCGACAAGGCCCAGCGCGCGTTCGTCGCCCGCGGCCATGCCCACCAGCGCGTGCAGCATCCGATGCAAGAAGCTCTGCGTCATCGAGATGGCGATGTTCGGCAAAAAATAGTCGCTGGCGACATCGAGTGCCTCGTTGACATGCCGCCAGATTTCTTGAACGCTCGCGCCGTCGAGCGAAACGGCCGTCAGCCGCCCGAGTCGCACCAAATAACGATCGAGGTCGCGGGCCCATTCGACTGGCAAATCGAGCACCCAGGCATAGCGCGTTCGCAGTTCGGGAATCTCGCCGACAAGCTCGGCAATGCTCCGCGCACGCAGCGGCCGATAGGAAGCCACGAGTTGCACCAGGCTCTGGTTGCCGTATACATAATTGTCGAACACCGCGAACCAATCGCCGCGAAACGGCGGCAGCCCCATAAGGCGCAACGAATGGGCAAGTGACCGCCGAAACGCCACGCTGATGAAATCCCAGCAGAGCGGCGTGATCGCGATCGGGAATCGTTCGGCCGATTCGTCGCGCGTCCAGCGCGGTTCCACCGTCGTCACGGGCCGCGATTGAAGCAGATAGATCGTCCCGTCTTTCAAGCCCCATTCGATATCCTGTGGCCAGCCGTAGTGCGATTCGACTTTTTTGAGCAACTGGCCGACCGCCAGCACTTGCGCGTCGGATAAGCACGGCACATCGGCCAACTCCGCTGGCACCTCGGCATTTGTGACATCGCCGCAATTTTGCCCGTTCGCCGTCGCGCCGGGCGCCCCGCCCTCCGCTCGAGGCTTCGCCGGCATTACCATGTGCTCCTTATGGCCGATGCTGCGGTGCGATACTGCGAGCGTCTCCTTCTCCAGTTCGAATTGATCCACTTCGCACTCGCCTGACACCACCGACTCGCCCAGTCCGTAGTTGGCGTTGAGCAGCATGCGGTCGAATCGGCCTGAAATCGGGTTGATCGAAAACCCGACGCCGGCCACGTCGCACTCGATTTGCCGCTGCACGACGACGGCCATGCGAGCTTCGCGCTGCGAGAACCCCTGATGGTGCCGGTAGGCCACGGCCCGGTCGCCCCACAGCGAGACAAAGCAATCGCGCACCCGCCGGCAGATTGAATCGGCACCGCGGATGTTCAGATAGGTGTCGTGCTGGCCGGCAAAGGAGGCCTGCGCGAGGTCTTCGAAAGTGGACGACGATCGGACGGCGAACGCGTCGTTGTCGGCGTGGTCCAGCCGGCCCACCGCAGCCCGAAGCGATTCTCGAACCGGCGCCGGCAGTTCGATGCGTGAAAGCCGCTGGCGCAACTCGGCACACTGCGTGCACAGTCGATCCGGATGGTCGAAATCGACGGTCGCTAGTTCCTTGTCCAGCCAGTCGGCACAACGAAGAAATGTGTCGTAGGCCGCGGCGGTGACCACGAACCCCGGCGGCACAGGAAAGCCAGCGGCGCTGAGCACGTGCAAATTGCTCCCCTTGCCGCCGACGAGCGATCCCAAGCCGGCCTCCGCTTGGTCGAAGAATACCACGAGATTCATGACGGTTCGGCCTTCTGAATGAAGTAGTGGGATAAGAGCCGCGTGCGGACCTACGGATGTTGGGGCAATATCTGCGATTGCGCGTGATCTCGCGGCTCCGGCTGTCGGGCGTCGGCCCGCTGCGCCAACGCCCGGATATGCGCAATGATCTCGCGCCCCTCGGCGGCAAGTCGCTGTTGAACGGACCGGTGGAAAAGAAAATACAGAAACGTCCGACACCGGCGAAGTGCGATCGAAAAGCGATTGCCGTAGAGCAACGCGTAGTATCCGGTGTACGGCATGGCGACACTGAACAACACGGCCCAAAAAGCTGGCAGAAGAAGCCACGCCGCCGAATACGCGATCAGATAGTAGAGCGGGAAAACTACCAGCCCCGGATAGATCACGTTCGACGCCCAATGATCCTTGTCTTTCGACAGCCGCCGTGCCAGTTGCCGCACGGTCCAATAGGGCACGGCATGGGTCGCCGCGCCGACCAGCGCCATCGGCGCCCCGACCACGATCAATTCCATCTCGCGCACCAGAAACAGCAACGCTCGGCCGAAGTGGATCGGCAAATACACCTCGGGCGCCCCGATTCCGCGGCGGCGAAGCTCGGCCCGGTATCGCCGGATCTGTTTCGACAGTCGGTCGAGTTCGTCGCGGCTTTCCGGCAGCAGGGATTGATAACCGGCCCGGACCCGCGCCGTGAGCTGGAAGAAATCCGCCGGCGACGGCTCGGCACGCCCCAGAGCCAGCGGGCTCTCGCCGCCGGTGGCGACAATTTCGGCCGCCCAGTTCAGGATCGCCGATTCGCGACGCGTTTCGAAATTCAACGTCAGCCTCTCGACGCGCTGGCGGATTTCTTTGGTGAGCGCGTCGATGTTGCCGTGAGCGCCGTCGGGATGATCCTTCAGCCAGCGTTCGAGATCGATGGGCGCCCCGAATCGCAGCCAGATGTCGGAGCGCATGCGATCTTTCTCGGTGTAGAGCAATCCAACCGGGACAATTTGCAACCGGCCGGGGTTTCCATCCTTGCGCAGAAAATCGAGCGCAATCTTCGCTGCCCCGGCTTTGAATTCTCGCAATTTGGGATCGGAATGACTGACGCCTTCGGGAAAAATGCAAACTGCGGCACCGGCCGCGAGCATTTCGCGGCAGCGCTGCATGCTGCGCACATTGTGCCGCTGGTCGGTTCCCTCCTGGCCGGCATCCTGCGGGCGCTGGAAAGTGACGACCCGCAGCGCCGACATCAGCCATCGCAGCAGCGGATTTCGAGCCAACGCGCTCTTGGCCGTCACCATGATCGGCCGCCGCAGCGCCGTAATGATCACGAGCGGATCGACGAACGCATTCGTGTGGTTTGGCACGATCAGCACAGGTCCGGCCGGCGGCACATTGCTCCGTCCCTCGACGTCGATGCGTCGAAAGAACAGATGCAGCGCCAAGCGAGTCAGTTGTCTAAACAGCCGGTAGAGCATCGGTTTCACCCCCCGGCAATGCCGGCAGCCTTGCCGCCTCGCGCCGCCGCATCCAATGCAATACGATGCGCCGACTGAGCGGGACACAGACCGCGGCCAGCAGCGTTCCGGCGATTAGATCGATGACGTAGTGATACCGCAGCATCAACGTCGCACCGTAGATCAGCACGACAATCGGCAAATAGGTCAACCCGCGCAGCCGATTGGTTTTCAAATCGAACAAGCATAAATACACCGACCCGCCGACGTGCAGGCTTGGGAAGACACCCTGAAACCCGCCCGACAGCTCGGTGCCGCGCACGACGATGTCGTAAAACATGCCCCCGGAAAGCGCCACATGATATTCGCTTGCGTGATAAGCCCCTGGCCCATGCGCAGGAATAAAAATATAGCCAAGGTAGCTGATTGCATACGTGAGAACCCAGCCGGTGAGGAATTCGTCGCGCTCGCCCGGCGGCCGCCCCAAGCAGCCCAAGAATAGCGAAAGATCGATATACGGGATAAACGCGGCGTAGATGAAGCTGAAAAATTCCACGACGCCCGGCGTCTGAAACCGTTGCAGAGCAAACGTCGGATTGAACCCAAGCATCTTGGTGTCGATGCGCGACAACGCGCTGTCTGCGAGATACGGCATGGCCGCGATGCCGAGCGTGCCGAGGCTCGTGTAGAGCGTGAAGATCACCACCACCGTCGCCGCCGGACGCAGCCACGGCACCCACCAAGCCTGTTCCCAGCGTCGCATCGCCAAGACACACGCCCCAAAGCCAAAGAGCAATCCGACATGCATGGCCAACAGATCGCGCAATCCCGCCGCACCGCCCGGCAACGCGGCGGCGTTTACGCCGGCAGCCAAAACGAGCAGACCGAGGAGAATGCGATCGCTCGGATACGAATGCAAGAAACGGCGAGAAATGTGCGGCGGCATTGTGCGGTCGAGTATATCGCGGGCAAGGGAGCGACTATAGCGAATCGATGTGCTTGTCGCGATTCGCTAGTTTGCGGGACTCATGCGGGCCTCATGTGCCGAGAAACGATGCTTCAGCGTTTAGGCGCGCCCCGATCGAGACCCATACCGCGGCGAATTGCCCGCTTGCCGAACTTCGCCGTGATTCGATCCGCGATGCGATCGAGTTCGCGATGACGCTCCCGGTCGGACGCATCGAACAGTTGTTGCTGAGACGTGCCGGAGTCATCGATGTTGCTTACGCCGAAGCCCAAGAGTCGCACCGGAAGATGTCCCAAAGGCAAGCGTGCCGTCAACAGTTCGATGCCCGCCTCCAGTAGTTCTTGGGTGATGTTCGTCGGCTCCGCCAGGGTGAGCGATCGCGAGATCGTCTTGAAATCGGCAAACCGCACTTTCAATTCGACTGTGTGGCCCTTAATCGCGTGTCGCCGCAATCGTCGGGCAACCTGCTCGACGAGTTCGACCAGCCAGGCCCGCAGCACTTCCGGGTCGGAGATGTCTTCGGCGAACGTGGTTTCGTTCGAGACGGATTTGGCCTCGCGGTCGGGCACGACCGGCCGGTCGTCGATGCCGTGCGCCAGTCGCCAATAGTGCTCGCCGGAAGCACCAAACAATTCGTTGAGCGTGGCGAGCGGCAATTGTCGCAATTGCCCGATTGTGCGGATCGCCAGTCGCTCGAAGACCTGGCCGGTGATTTTTCCGACGCCCCAGAGTCGGCCGACCGGCAGCGGATCGAGAAAGCTTTGCACGTCGCAGGTCTGGACGACCACGAAGCCGTCTGGTTTTTGGAGGTCGCTCGCGATCTTGGCCACGAACTTGTTCGGAGCCGCGCCGACCGATGCCACGAGCCCGAGTTCGGAGCGGATTCGCTGTTTGACTTGCCGGCCGATTTCTTGAGCAGGGCCGAACAGAGTTTCGCTGCCGGCGACATCGAGGAATGCTTCGTCGAGCGACAGCGGCTCGACCAATGGAGTGAACTGCTCGAAGATTTCGCGAATCTGCCGCGACACCGTGGCGTAGTAATCGATTCGCGGCTTGAGGACGACCGCGTGAGGGCAAAGCCGCCGCGCGCGGACCGAGGCCATCGCGCTATGGACGCCAAACTTGCGGGCCTCGTAGTTCGCGGCCGCCACGACCCCGCGACTTTTCGCCGACCCGCCGACGATGACGGGCTGGCCGACGAGCGCCGGGTTGTCGCGCTCCTCGACCGAGGCGTAAAAGGCATCCATATCGACGTGCAGAATCATGATCAGAATCACCCCGCGGCTTACGAAGCACGTGGCAGCTACGGCGTTGTGACTGCCGCATCGGCGTCGATTTTTACCTCAGCGATGGAAACGGGCCCCTCGATTCCGAAGCGATTCACCGTTTTGGCCTCCAGTCGGTTTTTGCCGGGATGCACGCTCCAGGCAAACCTATCGCCGCTCGGCTTCCAATCGCCAGCGTCGGAGCGAACCAAGAATGTTTTGAAATTCGGCGTCATGGTTTTCAAGCCGGCGCGCAAATGGTCGCCATCGGCCGAGAGCGTCATCGCCGCTTGGCCGATCGGGAAATAAGCGTCGGAGCTCAGATCGGGGGGGATGTCGCGCTTGTGCCACTCGGTGCCGTTGCAAAGCTTGTCTTGGAAGATGAACATCTTGCCGTAATCAGGTCCGGCATCCATCAAGTTCGTATTCGGGACGTAACCGATGAAGGCATACGGGTTGACGGCGCCCGGATCGAGCGAGAGATCGCCGAAGCCCGCATACCGAGCGCGGAAGATCGGCATGTTGCTTTTGCGATACCGTTTGCGATCCTTATCGACGACGAACGTGACGTCTTTCGCGTCGTGATAAAACCACTCTTGCCGCAGTTCGTAGGCGCTGAGCGGCAGGCCGTTTTTCTCGGCATACATTGCAAACGTCGGGTCGAGCATCACCCATTTGCGAAACTGGTTCGACCAAATTTCGGTCGATGAATGTTCGCTCGATCCTGCGCCGATATTGTTGGGACGGCGCAAAGCGAGGCTGCGATCGATCCAACCGAAGCTGGCGGCCGCCGAGACGAACACGTCGGCATACTGGGCACAAAAGAACGTGTGCCCCTGGCCGATGTCGCGCAGAATTTCCGCCGCCCCGCGCGGATTCGCAGTTGGCCGCCCGAATTTTTTGAATTGATGGTTCACCCAATCCAAAAGAAGCACCTGCCGGTCGAACTCATTCTTGCCGGGCGACACGATCTCGTCGAGCTTGTATTGCTCGCGGAGTTGCTTGAGCTTCGGGTTATCGTAGCTGTCGAATTTGAATCGCTTCGTGAAATTATTTTCCACCAGCGGCAGCGTGTCGAGTTTCGTGACCGTCGCCGTCCGGCCAGCGAGATGGAAGGTCGCAGCAAGCCCGATCGACGCCGAGGGCTCGTCGGCAAGCAGGCAAGTCGAAACGAAGCCCGCAATGATCGCGGCCAGAAACGCACCGGCATGGATTGGAAAGACGGCTTTCATCGCGGTGTCTCCGGTATGCGCGGAAAATGATCTTCGCTGGAAAAGATGCTGGAATTGTATCGCCGGCTCGAACCGGCCGTCCAATGGATCGTCGTTTTGTGTGGGTCCCGAACTCAACCCGACCATTCGCCGCCGGCTTATGGACAATGGGCACTGAGGCATATTAGACTCAGCCACAGTCGGCCGCTCGTACCAATCAACCGCGTGGCTTTTCCTCTGGATTTCTGCCCCGTCTCGAGGCGGCCCGACTTTCCTGCCTGATGTTGGGGATCCGTGGAGCTAGAAATCACGGCCAGCGCAACGTTGCAGCGTGTTGCGTGGCGGGCGAATTGATGCCGTTCGAAAAGTCCGACAGCCTCACAGAGGGCCTGTTTTTTGGATCGCCGAGTTTCTGGCATAGGCCCCAAAACGCGCAACCCTTCTGGAAAACTCCGATGCTGAAACAATCGCTCGTGCTGCCGATTCTCCTCGCCTGCGGGTTTGCGTCTGCCAGCGGACCGACGCAAGTAATGGTGCAAGATTATGAGCGGTCCTCTGCGCGGCCGACGGTGTGGGTGGTCAACATTCCCAATGAAAACGCGTCGGTCAAACTCTCGGCGGATGGCCCCCAAGCGGGCAAGCAATATCTCAAGCTGCACTACCGCTTCGTCGCCGACGGCCAGTTCCAGTATCTCGGAGTGCCCAATGCGGTTCATATTCAATCGCGAATCCACAAGCTGCGATACTGGCTCAAGGGAGACGACTCGCGATGTTCGTATGGGGTGCAATTGACCGACGCCGGGGGCGAAACGCACCAGTTTGGCCAGAACACCGGCCAGGGCGGGACCATCGACTTCACTGGCTGGAAGGAAGTCGTGATCGACATCGATTCGCACCACGAGACTTGGGGCGGCGATAAGAATGGCAAGATCGACTATCCCATTTCCGCGATCATCTTCACCATCGGCCAACCCACGCACGAGAAAAAACCGTTGCCGGCAGAGGGCGACCTGGGCTTTGATTCCCTGAGCGTCGATTCCGACGGCACCATTGCCGAGACCTTGGGCCACGGCATTTCGGTCGTCTCGCCGGAGTATTGCTCCGACATCCATGGAGCCGCGAGGGTGGTCGTCGCCGCGCCGGGCTTCAAGCAATTGACCGCGAAGTGCTGGAAGCAAGACAATGGTCCAGGAGCCGATTCGACAGTCGCGACGATTAACCTGGATGCGTCGGGAGCGGGTTCGTTCGTGCTTCCCGCCGAGCAATATCCGCACGGACCCATCACCGTTCGCATCAGCGGCGACAGCGGCTCGGTCAAGGATAACTGCTATCTGCAGCTGTACAACACAGCCGGCGTTTCGTGGAACGAAGGAATCCCGAAACACGCGCCGCCGGCCGCGAACGGCATGTCGCTCGTGTTTGCCGACGATTTCAGTGGCTCTCTGTCGATATCGAGCAAGGATCCGAAGGCCCGGTATTACGACCACAAGCCGCCCAACGGCTGGCAGGATTTTAGCGCCCATCGCTTCGCGGATCGCAATTCACCGAGCAACCCCTTCGCCCACGTCGACACCTATCTGCGAATCCGCGCGAGCGACGACCTAAAAAGCTCGGGCTTGATCTCCTCGCTGAAAACCAATGGCGCCGGCATCACCGCCAAGGCGCCGTGCTACTTCGAGTGCCGGTTGTTGGGGCCGAACTCGATCGGCACCTGGCCGGCCTTCTGGCTTCTCACCGATCCCGGGGCCGACATGCTCAAAGCGAACGCGCCCGGCGATGAATTGGACATCATCGAGGCGTACGGCGGCGAAGGGCCGCGCGAGCCAAACGCGTTCGACACCTACATGATCACGCCCCACTGCTGGAACCAAGGCGCCGCCGGCAAGGCCCGAGAAACCAAGGCCTTCGAAGGAATGCACAATCCAATTCACATGCGGAAATTCGGCATTCCCGCCACTTGGTTCGAAACCTTCCACATCTACGGCTGCAAGGTTACCGAGACCGACACGATCTACTATTGCGATAATGTCGAGGTCGGACGTCATCCGACGTTCCCGCTTTCGAAGCAACGGCCGCTCTATTTCCTGATCGATCTGGCCACTGGCGGCGGTTGGCCGGTCGACCTCTCACGGTATCATGGCTTGGCAGATATGTACGTCGACTACGTCCGCGTCTACAGCGGCGCGGCGGCCGATCGTCAGTCGCCAGGAAAATGAGTCCGTATCGAACCGGAAATCGCGTTGGAACTAGCGGCGGCGCAGATTCGGCAAAAGCGCTACGCCATGATGTCGGGAATCAGCTCGCCGTGCACATCGGTGCGACGTCGGTCGATGCCGTTGCTGCGGAAGGTGAGACGCTTTTGATCGATGCCTAGCAGCCACAAATCCGTGGCGTGCAGATCATTGCAGTAGATCGGATTGACCACGGGACCAGCTTTTCGTAGGCGTCGGGCGAGTTGTCGACCTCGAACGTGGCGGCTTTCCTATGCAACCGAAAATCGACAAGCTGGATCTCAGGCCTTGCGGCGGGGCCAGAACTTTCGCCGACGTGCTACGCCAACGAATCCCAACAATCCGCTTGCGGCCAGCAGCAAGCTGGCAGGCTCGGGAACCGCTGCGATCGTGATCGAGCCGTTGAGCAAGGTCGGA
>DATAWG010000098.1 GCA_036267355.1 Pirellulales bacterium
TTGCGAGAAGGCTGGAAGCTTCGATCCCGACAAAGTCCGTGCGGCTGCTTTGGGTCTGGAGTTCGAGTCGCCGAGCGGTAAGCGCAAGGTCGCCGAAAATCAGCACACCTGGATGCCGTGCTTCGTCGGCGAAATTCAAAAAGATGGCCAGTTCAAGATCGTGTATAAACACGAAGGCTTGATCGCTCCGCAGGCGTATAGCAAATATTTGCATCCGGACGGAAAGATTCCGGCTCCGACCGGCGGACCGAAAAAGGAATAAATCGTTCGCTCGCTCCGGTGCGGAGCGCCGGCAAGCGAGCAACAATCGAAGGGCAGGCCGCTCAGGATGATCGGCCGAGATTGCGATCGGGAAGATCGCGGCGTTAACCGATGTGTGAATGATTATTCACGCGGATCGTTGTCCAACCGCCGGGCCGAACTCCGGCCCGGCGGTTGGACGGTTTCGTTTCGCAGAATCTGCTTCGTTTACCGGCTGCGTTGGCCTCGGCCGAACGTTGACTTCTGTTTTTCGAACCCCTCACGCCGCCCCCTTTCTCGCAGGGGGGAGCCGCTGAGAAGATATTTTTTGGCCGATCCTTGAAGGCCCCGGCGTCGTTCTGGAATTATCAGGCGGTGATTATGAAACTGATCTCGATCAACGTCGGGCAACCTCGTGTGGTCGACTGGAAGGGGAAGGAATACACGACCGGAATTTTTAAGTATCCGGTCGATGGGCCGATCGTATTGCGAAAACTTAACCTTGAGGGCGACAAGCAGGTCGATCTTTCGGTGCATGGCGGTCCCGACCGGCCCGTCTATGTTTATCCGGCCGAGCATTACGATTTTTGGAAAACGGCGCTGAACCAGCCCGTGCTGCTACCCTGGGGCAGTTTTGGCGAGAATTTCACGTCTTCGGGCATTTTGGAAGACGACATTCACATCGGCGATCATATCCGTTTTGGCTCCGTCGTGCTCATGCCCACGCAGCCGCGAATGCCGTGTGTGAAGCTCGGCATCCGCTTCAACGATGCCGCCATGGTGAAGCGGTTCATGGAAACCGAACGCTGCGGATTCTACATGGCCGTGGTGAAGGAAGGCGAAGTGACGGCCGGCGACAAGATCGAAATCGTCTCGCGGGCGGAGAATTCGATGTCGATCATCGAACTGCGGCGGATCTATATGGCCAAGGACGAGCCGGCCGCGATTCAGCGCGCCTTGAATCTGCCGGCTTTGTCGCAGGATTGGCGAGAGCAGTTTCTCAAACGATTAGCCGACTGCGAACCAGCCACGACCAGCACAACGTGACGTTGTTGCCAGAGAATAACGTCGGCACCTCGAGATTGGGTGCCGTGCCCACGGATCGTTTCCGCGAGCCGATCGCAGACGAAATCGGCGAAGGGCGAATCAAGCGGTGTGGCACTGGCAAGCGAAGTCTGCCCGTGCGAGAGCCGCGGAGCGACCATGATCTTGCGATGTGGCCGTTCGAGCCCCGCTAGACAAAGGGCAGGATGGTTGATGGCCACCTCGCCGGACACACTGGCAGACTTCGCTTGCCGGTGGCACACATGCTCGTCGCCCGCCGGTGGCACACATGCCCGGCCTGGGCATGTAAGGCTCGGCCGAAAAATAACTTCCGCTTTTTGAACCTTTCAGCCTACCCTCTCCCGCAAGGGGAGAGGGTCTGCGGAGAAGTTACTTTTCGGCCAAGCTTAAGCCGACAACCATGCCCAGGCAAAGCGGTGGGCATGGCAGCCATCTTCGAAACGCGAGCTTTACAGCGCCGGCGGCTTTACTGTGCCGGCGGCTTTACTGTGCGTATGTCTGGCTGGCCGAGGGCGGTGGTTGCCATACGCAGAGAAACGTCGCCGGTCTTGCCGGCCACGGCGCGAAAAAATTCGCGCGGCGTGCGGACGGACGTTGTCCCAACCGCACCGATGAACATGCCATACTGGAGCCCGGCTGCCGCGGCCGGACTTCCTTTCTCGACTTCGACCACCACGACTGCCGATCCCGGATCGGGAATCCCTAAATCGATTCGGCCAAGGTCGCGCGGCAACGCCGTTCCAAAATCAATTCTCATCCCGCGCCAACTCGGGCCCGGCTTTGTGACCACTTTCACGCCTCGAACCGGATATTTGGCGAGCACGACCGGTATTTTGGTGGTCTGCTCATCGCGCAGCACCATCAGCTCGACATGCGATTCGGCCGGCAAGCTTCCGACGTCGCGATACAGTTCGTCGGCGTCGAAGATCGCTCGGCCGTTCACTTGCGTTACGACATCGCCCAATTTGAGATTGGATTCCTCGGCCGGCGAGCCGGGTTCGACCTGCATGATGCGAGCGCCGTGAGCCCCTCCGAGAATCTCCGCCGGGTTGAGGTTGACCGGCTTGACGCCGAGATAGCCGTATTCCACTTCCCGGCCGTCCTTGAGCGTATCCACGGCGCGACGGAACGTGGCATCGACAGGAATGGCGTAGCCCGCCGCCTGTTCATATCCGGCGGTCGCGGCCAGCGCGGTCGTCAGGCCGATCATTTCTCCCTTGAGATTCACAAGCGCCCCGCCGCTCGTGCCGAAATTTAGTTTGGCATCGGTTTGGATAAGGGTTCCAAAGTGGTAAAGCTTGTCTTTCAGCGGGCGATTGCCGGAGTCAAATGCGGGGCCGGCCTTTCGCGCCAGGTTCGCGATAATGCCCCAACTGGCGCTGGCTTGGCCGTCGCGGGCGATGGCAAACGGATTGCCGAGGGCGACAACAATTTGCCCCTTTTTCAGCGTATCCGCATTGCCGAGCTTGATCGGAACCAAATCGTCCGCCTTGATTTCCAGCACTGCCAGATCGCTGCGCGGATCGGCAGCTTTGATTCGCGCCGGATAGACCTTCCGCTCATAAGTCGTCACATAATGCTGACTTTTCAGACCAAGCACGTGGTAACAGGTCAGAATCAGGCCGTGCCGATCGATGACCACTCCGGTCCCGTACTCGTCCGGAATGAAATCGGAATCGCCGGGCGAAGCCGTGGCGCGGGCGAGGCGGCCGGAGCTGCGAGAGATTTCGAGACTGTCGGCTCGCGGTGCTTCATCGCCGTCGACACGATAAATCGCCACCACCGATTTCTCGCCGCGAGCGATCGCGTCGACCAGCAAATCCTGCAATGCCAGCGCTGCACGGGCGCCGGACGGCTCCGTGGTGGTCGCACGATCGATCGACGGCTTGCCGGGCGGGCCTTGCGCCGCAAGCGGCGCCGCGGCCAGCAGGATCGCGGCAAGCGACATTGCCCCACCGATGGCGATCCCCGGAAAGCATGCGACGCAGTGTTTTCGCATCGGAAGCCTCAGGTGGCTAAGCTTAGTCGCGCCAAACTTTACTCGCTGCCGTTTTGGCTATCGCCGTCGGCAGCGGCAGTCGTGGCCAGGGTGGGCGATTCCATGATCTTGTTGCGCAATTCTTGCACCACTTCGGGATGTTCGCGCAGATAAGCCCGCACTTTTTCGCGCCCTTGGCCCAAATGCAGTTCGCCGTAGCGGAACCATGCCCCGGATCGGACGATCAGCCGGGCTGTCATTGCCAGGTCGAGCACATCGCCTTCGTAGCTGATGCCGCTGACGTGGAGCATGTCGAACTCGGCGATGCGAAACGGCGGCGCCACTTTGTTCTTCACCACCTTCGCCCGGACCCGCTGCCCAATGACATCTTCGCCGTCCTTCAGTTGCCCGATGCGGCGGACATCGATCCGGCAGGAGCTATAGAATTTTAGCGCTCGGCCGCCGGGCGTGGTTTCGGGGTTGCCGAACATCACGCCGATTTTTTCCCGGAGCTGATTGATGAAGATCACGCAGGTCTTGCTCTTGGAAATTGCGCCGGTGAGCTTGCGCAGGGCCTGGCTCATAAGCCGGGCTTGCAGGCCGACGTGCGAATCGCCCATTTCGCCTTCCAATTCGCGCTGCGGGACGAGGGCAGCGACGGAGTCGATCACGATGACATCGACCGCGTTCGAGCGAATCAGCATCTCCGTGATCTGCATCGCTTCTTCACCGCTGCCGGGCTGGCTGACCAGGAGCGTTTCCAGCTCGACACCCAGTTTTTTGGCCCAACTTGGATCGAGAGCGTGCTCGGCGTCGATGAAGGCGCCGATGCCGCCCGCGGCCTGGGCGCGGGCCACGATGTGCAAGGCGAGCGTCGTTTTGCCGCTCGATTCGGGGCCGAAGATTTCGATGATCCGTCCCTTCGGAACGCCGTTTCCGCCCAAGGCGATGTCGAGGGCCAAGCTGCCGGTGGGAATACCTTCGATCTGGCCGTGCCCGCTGGTGCCCAGCGGCATGATCGAGCCTTCGCCGTATTGCTTTTCGATCTGTGCCAACGTGTTCTTCAGCGCCGGATGGCTATCGAGCATTCCCTTGGCCGACACGGAAGAATTGGCCGACGATTCGGCTCGCGACGGCTTGCTCGACGGGGCTTCTTTCTTTGGCATGCGGTGATTCGATTTGGTGGCGGTGACCATGGGGCACGCTCCTTTGCCTTGCGCTGGCCGCGAGAACGGGGGCCTCGCGCCAGCGACGCGGGCTCCCGCTGGATATACTGAACTCTTGAACAGTATATCGGCCGGTTCTTGCCCGAGCAATAGAGGTGTGGAAATAATTTGCTGCGCGCGGTGGGTGTGGCCTGGTAGCTTGCTAAATTGTCGAAAACAGCACTCTCGGGATTGTACCAAATCGGCGGTGGTTAAAGAGGGGCCGGCAGAAAGCGAGCGGAATTTCGCCAAGAACCGGCACGACCGGCGAGCATTCTGCCCAGTTCGCGGTTGGCGACGTCCAAATGACAGATGAACTGCCCGGCGGTGCTAGCCCGGCAAATCGGCATTTTGCCTAGGTTGGTCGCAAAACAGCAGCCCGCAGTTGAAGCAAAGCGGAGATGGCCACGTCTGGCAGGATTTCCTCGCTGACGCTTCGGGCTTGTGTCAGGATTTCCTCGCTAGCGCTTCGGGCTTGTTCAGGATTTCCTCGCTGACGCTTCGGGCTTGTGTCAGGATTTCCTCGCTGACGCTTCGGGCTTGTGTGCGGATCGGTGAGTTCTGAGAGCAAGCTTTAGTACTTCGATTGATCGATGGGCTGGCCGTCGTGGCGATTGGCCAGCCGGTCGTGGGTCGTGAGATCGACCGTGAAGGCGATCGTGCGCACGGAGCCGTCGCACATGGCCATGCCGAAGCCGTTTGTATGGGCGCTGCCGAAGATGTTGTTGTTGCTGTAGCCGGGCGTGTCTTGCGAGGGAGCGAGGCCGGGGCCGCCCCAACGGCCGACATCGGCATTGAAGCCCATGTAGGCGTTTTCGTTGTCGCCGCCGTCTTGGCCGTTGGTGTAGTCGTCGGGCGGGAGGTATTTTTCGCCGATCAAGTAGGTGTTGCTCAATCCATCGGTGACGCTCTCCGGAGGGATTTGGCTTCCCGGATAGATAATGCCGGTGGATGCTTTGGCAATCGACTGCCAACTTTGCATGGCGCTAGAGCTGATTCCATCGGCATACTTGCCGGGGCCGGCATCGTCGTTGTAGTCGGCTGAACCTTGGTTGTCGTTCCATACCGCGCCCGGCTCCTCGGCGTTGTCGCCGGCGTTGCAACCGTAGTCGGTCTTGGCGACCGCGGAGGGCGGAGTGCTGCTGCCGAAGTTCGGGCTGCAAAAATTGTCGCCGGCCGTGAGCCACGTCGGATAGGTTTGCAATGCCCGCCGGCTGGGGCAATTCAGAACGGCCAGCGGCGTCGAGAGCATTTGTCCGGCCGCGGTGGCAAGCGCGGCACCGGTCTGGCCGCGTTGCAGGTCGTGCAAGTTCTGCTGGTCGATGAACGGCAGGACGTTAAAAATCCAACCGCCCGGCTGCGTTATGCCCGACCCATACTGCGGATCGCCGATCCAGCCCCATCCCCAACCGCCGCCGGGGAAATATCCGAACTGCACCGAGTGGGCGATGCAGCCTTCCGCCAATTGCTTGATGTTGTTCTTGCACGTCGTCTGGCGGCCTTGTTCGCGGGCGGAGTTCACCGCCGGCAGGAGCAGCGAGATCAAAATTCCGATGATCGTAATGACCACCAGAAGCTCGACCAACGTGAAACCGCGGCGCGACTGGCTCACGGGCCGCCGCGCCAGGCACCGTGCCGGTTGGCAATGCACAACCATGACCTCCCCGCAATGATGTTTTTCCCCTGCCGCGCTCTAATTAAAAGTGTAGCAATCTTCGACAACTTATACAAACAGCATAAAACCGTCTCGATAAATCGCGGTCGCTGCCGAGTTACCGCGTTCGCGCCGTGGCGACCATGCCGCCACTCCGCTATCTTCTTCGTTGTATTGCCAGCGCGGATCGGCAACAGTAGCTACAATATGGGGATGCCAGAGCCAATTTCCGCACCGCAATCCTTCCCGCTAGTGCCGGATAATTCGAAGCCGGAGGGCTCGAAGCCGGTTGCGTCGAAGCCGCGGCCATTTCGCAGGGCGGTGCTTCGCGGCGTAGCGCTCGTGCTGCCGCCAGTGTTGACGGTCGTCACGCTCCTTTGGGTCGCGAGCACCGTGCAGGTGTATGTCTTGCAGCCGGTTACGGTCGGGGCTCGGGAGGTGCTCATCTGGTGGATCAGCGACGTGCGGCTCGAGCCCGACGACGTCGCCGGCGGCAAGCCGATGATGACCATCCATGGCCGCACGTACGAGCGATTGGAAAGCGGGCAATATGTTCCGCAGCAGGTGGTGGCCGATATGGCGGTATTGCCGCCCAATGCACGTTCGGCCTACGAGCAATATGTCTCCCGGCATTATTTACGGCCGACGATCGTCGTGCCGCTGTTTTTGCTGGTTTTTCTGACGGTGTTGTATGTGCTTGGCAAGCTGTTCACGGCACGAATGGGGAGCATCATCGAGGCGCTCGTGCGGCGGTTGCCTCTGGTGCGCGGCGTATACGCTTCGGTGAAGCAGGTGACCGATTTGGCGCTAGTGGATAGCGGCGACGTGCATTATTTGCGCGTCGTGGCGATCGAATTTCCCCGGGCGGGGATTTGGACGGTCGGGTTGGTGACCAGCGAAGGAATGAGCGACATCGCCGGCGCGGCGGGGGAGCCATGTCTGACGGTGGCCGTGCCGGGGTCGCCGGTGCCCTTTACGGGCAACGTGGTGACGGTGCCGAAAAGCGCGGCCCACGATTTAAATATCTCGATCGACGAAGCGCTGCAATTCTTCATTTCCTGCGGAGTTGTCGTGCCGCTGCGCGAAAGGATTGGAAAGGACGCCGTGAGAACTTCGGTCGTAAAGCTGCCTGAGCCGATTGCCTCGAGAGGGGCGCGCGGCGAACGGATGGGGTCGAATTCGCCAAGTCCGCCATTCTCAGATGTACAACAACCTGGAGCCGAGGGACGATGAGTTTCGCTCCATCCATTCGCATCGGCACTCGGAGCAGCCCGTTGGCTCGCTGGCAGGCGCAATGGGTGTCGGATGCGCTTGTCGACGCCGGCCGTCGGACGGAATTGGTGCCGATCACCACGCGCGGCGACGTTCAGCAGCTCGCTCCGGTCGAACAGCTCGGCACGCGCGGCGTGTTCACGAAGGAATTGCAGCGGGCCTTGCTCGCCAACGAGATTGATGTCGCGGTGCACAGCCTCAAGGATTTGCCCACCGAGGCTGTGCCTGGGCTGATTCTCGCGGCGGTGCCTAAGCGCGAGACGCCACTGGATGTGGTGGTCAGCCGCGACGGTTCGACGTTAACGGAGCTCCCCGCCGGAGCGCGAATCGGCACGGGCAGCTTGCGTCGGCAGAGCCAACTGCTCCATCTTCGCCCCGATCTGAGTGTTTCGCAGGTCCGCGGCAACGTCGACACTCGTTTGCGAAAGCTCGACGAGGGACAATTCGACGCATTGATTTTGGCCGAGGCAGGATTGCGCCGGCTCGGGTTGGCTCACCGAGTGACGCAGGTGCTCGGGCCGGATCAAATGCTGCCTGCGGTCGGTCAAGGAGCACTTGGATTGGAAACTCGTGCCGCCGATCATGCCACCCGCGAGGCCGTTGCGGCGCTCGACCATCCGGCATCGCACCTCGCAGTGCTGGCGGAACGGTCGCTGCTGGATTCGCTCGAAGGCGGATGCTTGGCCCCGATTGGGGCCTTGGCCACGATTGATTCGACGGCCAGGATGCGATTGCAAGGAGTCGTGCTGAGCCGCGACGGCTTCGAGCGATTGCACGCGAGCGTCGAGGAAAATCTTCAAGCGGACGTTCGAGCTACAGCTGGCGCCGATCGGGCGATTGAAGTAGGCCGCCGCCTGGCCGCGAAATTGCTCGAGCAGGGCGCCGGCAGCTTGATTCTCGCAGCGCGTGATGAACGGCCCGCATAGCCGAATATCGAATCGCGGTGCGCAGGAAGGGACAGCGATTGTTTCGGTTCAAAAAACGCAATTCCCTGCGGAAATTTCGCCTTTGTTGCCGCAAATCCCTCCGCGGGACTACTCATTTCGATCGGCCTCACCTATCATGCTTTTGGGGCAAGCCGGATCGAAGCGAGCAGCAGGGTACAAAATCCACGAGGTTTCTGTGGTTTTTCGCTAGATCGGCAGTATTTTTCTTCTTTTTGAGTCCTGCCGCTTGCGTTCGATCTATTCTTTTGGTGGCAGTTTCTTATAAATTTTGCGGATTCCTTACTTCTCCAGGGATAATTCACCATGAGTATCAAAGTGTTGGTTGCCGACGACCACGAAGTGGTTCGGCAGGGATTGATCAGCTTGTTCAACGGCTCGGATATCAAGATCGTAGGCGAAGCGAAAGATGGCGAGGAAGCGGTTGCGCTGGCTCGCAAGGTTCGGCCGCAGGTGGTGCTGTTGGATATTCGCATGCCGCAAGCCGACGGTTTGGCAACGCTCGAAAAGCTGCGTGCCGAAATGCCGGAGACCAAGATCGTCGTGCTGTCGACCTACGATAATCCGACCTATGTGGCCCGGGCGGTTGCATTGGGCGCAAGCGACTACGTGCTGAAGGGTTCGAGCCGGCAGGAATTGATCTCGGCGGTCACGGCGGCTGCAAACGGCGAATCGCCGTCGAAAGTGGGCGAGCTACGGCGCGTCGCGGGCGCGATGGCAACTCGACAAAACGCCGCCGACGAAGATGTGCCGCTGACGAACCGGGAAACTCAAGTTCTCCGCCACATGGCATTGGGGCTGAGCAACAAAGAGATCGGACGCTCGCTGACGATCAGCATCGAAACGGTGAAGGAACACGTGCAAAACATTCTCCGCAAAATCGCCGTCAGCGATCGAACGCAAGCCGCCGTATGGGCCGTCCGCAAGGGCTTGGTGTAGAACCCGAGCTCGGGGCCCTGCTTTGCAGGCCCAGTGTGGCGCCCGCGCGGTCGTGTGCAAACGACAGACACTGTCTGCAAGCGCGGCGTGGCAGGTTGGCGTCGGAGTTCGCCTGCGGTTTTGCGCGTCGCGAAAAAACTCGCGATCACCGCGCTTCGGCCTGCGCCCGTGGATGGGCTTTTTCATACGCCGCGCGCAGATTCGCCGTGCTGACGTGCGTGTAAATCTGCGTCGTCACGAGACTCTTGTGCCCGAGCAGTTCCTGCACGCTGCGAATATCGGCGCCGCGGTCGAGCAAGTGGGTAGCGAAGCTGTGGCGTAGCGAGTGTGGCGACGTGCGGCGGTCCAAGCCGGTTTGGCGAAGGTATTTTTCCAGCATTCGGCCGACGCTGCGCGTGGTAAGCCGCTTTCCCGAGCGGTTGACGAACAGCGGCAGCCGCGGATTCTTGTCTCGCAGCAGCGCGGGGGCTAAGCGGCGCACGTCGAGCCATTGGTCGAGCGCCACGAACGCGAACGAGCCAAGCGGCGAGAGCCGTTCGCGCTTTCCCTTGCCGCGAACCCGGATCACGCAACCGGCCCGATCGACGTCGTCGTCGTCGAGCCCGACCACTTCGCTCACGCGCAAGCCGGCGGAATACATCGTTTCTAGAATGGCCCGGTCGCGGAGCCCCTGCGGCTCGTCGGCCGGGGGCGCTTCGAGCAGCCGGCCGAGATCTTCCGTCGAGAGAAAGTGGGGCAGCGTGCGCGGCTGCCGCGGATTGCGGAGCGGCTTGGCGGGGTTCGTTGCCGCCCAACCGTCGCGCTGTCCAAAACGAAAGAAACTTCGCAGCGACGCCAATCGCCGCGCGATCGTCGTCTTTGCATAGCCCGCCTCGTGCAGCGTGGCCACGAAGCCGCGGAGATCGAGGGTCGTCAGTTGCGCCGCCGACGGGCAATCGCCCTGCGATTCGGTGAAGAACTCGACGAGGTGTTCGAGATCTTCGCGGTAGCTTTTGATCGTGTATTGCGACGCGTTTCGCTCGACCGCCATGAATTTCAGAAACCGAGCGATCGCGGCCTGCAGGCCGTTGTCGTCGGCGTTGTCGGCGACGGCAGCGGCATCGTCCGTCAACGTAGCAGGCACACTCCGTGTGCCGTCCGCGATTGTGTCCGGTGTGTCCGACAAATCCAATCGCTCACTGCTAGATTTGGCGAAGCCCCCTCACCCTCACCCTCACCCTCGCCCTCACCCTCGCCCTCCTTCTACCCCGTCTCTTCCGAGTCGGAGGGCATTGCCAAATTGAATCGCGGTTTCGGGCCCGGGGCGGCGGCAGCATCTTTCATCGGCGTGCCGTGCCGCACTTTTTGGCTGAGCACGGCGGCATCGTACCAAGTGAAGCTCAGCTCGGGATTCGAGGCATAGCGGCCCAACACGCGAAGTGTTTCGGCGCGGCTCGCGTCGTCGAACAGGAACACATACCGTTCGGTGCCTTTTACCAATGCCAATACGTTGATGTCACCGGACACGATCGGTAAGCTCCTTCCACGGGCGCGCGGCGCCCGAAACTATTGCCGGCGGACGGTCCATGTCCGGCGCCACGAGGCGGGCACTTCCTCACGGTATGTATCGGTCGTCCGACCACCGCAGCAGTACCCGCGTTTGGCCGGCGCCGCCGCGGGCGGTGAGCATCTCGGCGATGTGTTTGTGACAGCAGAAGCGAATAAAGTCGTCGCTCCGCTGTAGATAGGAGGCCCAGCCGCCAAATCTTGCGTCGTCGCGGAAGGTGACGTAACTGCGCAGCGCGGCAGTGAACTCCGGGTCGTTGGCGTGATACGTTCGCGTATGGCGCAAAACCGGTTCGTCGGTCGGATGGCATTCCGGCTTGCCGCACGACGGCGGCGGCGGAATCAAACCGCTCGGATCGGGCCAATCCGGCGGCATTCCCGGCCGCGCGTTCGGCCCAAATGCGACCATCGCAGCGGGCGTTGCCGCCGTTGCTGTCGTCGAGGCAAGTTTCACCGGCGCAAGCGTCGAACCGTTGGGCGAGACCGCACTCGATCCGGCCAGAATCGTGCGGCCCGAGCTTGAACCGCCAGCGCCGGTGGTCGCGATTTTGCGGCCCGGCGAAGGAGTAACGCTTGAACCGACGGAGCCCGTCGCGGCGCCGTCTTTGGCTGCACCGCCGGCGGCTTGAAAACTCGGCGATTGACCGTTTGCCAATCGCACGGCATCGTCGGCGGGCGATTGCCGGCGCGCGGGCAGCGCGGCCGGCGGTTCCCTTTCGTACGGCGGCGTCTGCGTTTTCAATTGTGCGCGGGCGAGCGCGAATTCCGTTTCCAGCACCAGCGGCTGCGGAATATCTTCTTCCGCGGGCGTGCCCCACGGCAGGCCATAGCCGGGCGGAATCGGATGGAAGCAGGGATTGGCCGCATACCATTCCACCTGCAGTCCGCAACGCGGCGGATAATAAGGATCGAAATCGGTAATCGCTCCAACCACCACGGCATCGACGCCAAGAAGCTGCGCAAGCCGCCGGCAATCCGACGCGGAATTCAGCGTCAGATGGTTGTCGCGCATCGCTGTTTCTACAACGCCGATCGGCACCACTTCGAAACCTGGAATCAACTGCAATTCCGAAAAGTAGGCTAGCCCGAATTCACGGCCGTCCACCGAGGGATCGGTGCTCAGATTGATAAACGGAGCGATCGCCACCTTGGTCAGTTGCGGAAACGGATTGTGGATCGTCGGCTGCTTGGAAACCTCGGGCAGCAGCCCACAGCCCGCAAGCAGGATGACGACGCCGATAAAAATGGCCAGTCGCATCATGCGAGGGGCTAGGGGTTCGAGATAAGGGACGAGGCGAGCCGCGATTGGCGCGACATCGTGCGGCGTCCGCTTTATCGGCAAACTCCGCCTCATCGCTAAAGTCAATCTCACGGGCTCGTCGCGCACCGGTCCGCTCGATGGCCGACGGCGCTAGCACGGACGTTGCGATCGTAATTCGCGCCAGCACGTTAAGAAGATTGGCACTTGGAAGGCGAATAGTGCTTTGGCAAGATGCAGTTGGGGCCGAGAATTAAAGAGCGCGGCGGTGCTGCCACCGCCGATGAGCGCCGCCCTCGACCCGGCGTGGCGGGCGGGGGATGCCGGCAAAAGGGAATTCGCTGCGGCTACCGGTTGGCCACCGGCGCAATAGGCGGCGCAACCGCCTTACGCGAGCTGAGCAGCGCTTCCACCCGAACAGTGCTTGCACGGTTGGGCTTCGTCGCGGAGAATACCCCCTACGACGGGCGACGATGCAAATGATCTGGTGACCGCGGGAGGCGGCGATGTGGGTGCGCAAACGTGTTGATATCGGCTGGTCGGATCTGGGCGCTGCGCTCGCGCATTGCCTGCTGCCAGACCGCCGCGCTGCGCAAGCTGCCGAGCTCGAACGGCTATGGTCCGCCCATGGCGACGCCGTGGCCTGCTTGTCGGTCCGCAGCGGGTTCGATCTCTGGCTTTCGGCAATGGATTTCCCGGCCGGGAGCGAAGTGCTCGTCTCGGCAATCACGATCCCCGACATGCTGAGGATCATCGAGGATCACGGTCTCGTGCCGGTGCCCGTGGATATCGACCCCGATAATTTGGCGATCGATCCGGCGAGCCTCGAGCAGGGACTTTCGCCGAAGACCCGGGCGATTTTAGTGGCGCATCTGTTTGGCACGCGTCAGTCATTGGAGGGCATTGCCGCCTTCGCTCGGCAGCACCGGTTGCTGTTGGTCGAAGATTGTGCGCAGGCGTTCGTGGGCACAAGTTTCACCGGCGATACCGAAGCGGATGTGTCGATGTTTAGTTTCGGCCCGATCAAGACAGCCACGGCGCTCGGCGGCGGATTGTTGCGCGTGCCGGACCACAACGTGCGCGATGCGATGCGGCGGATCATCGCCGAGCAGCCGTTGCACAGCCGCTGGACCTATGCACGGCGCGTGTTGAAATACGCGGGCATCAAGTTTCTTACGGGTCGATTGGCCTACGCGGCGGTGTTTCATAGTTGGCAGGCGCTCGGCCGCGATCCCGATCAGCTTGTCAACGGCGCCGTACGCGGTTTTGCCGGTCCGGGCTTTTTCGAGCGTATCCGCCGTCAGCCGGCCGCAGCGCTTTTGGCGTTGATGCGGCGGCGAATCCGTCGATTCACAACGGAGCAGATCACGCGTCGCGGGGCGAACGGACAGTTTCTGCTCGATCAATTGCAATCCGCATTGGTAAGCCCGGGCTGGGCGTCGGCCGAGCATTCATTCTGGGTATTTCCTGTTCTGACCGACGAATCGGCGCGGCTGATCGCGGCGCTACGGCAAGCGGGATTCGACGGTTCGTCGGCCCATAGTATGTGCGTCGTGCAGCCGCGGGCCGATCGACCACAGCAGCGAGCCGTCATGGCCGAGAGGATTCTGCCTCGAATCGTCTATCTCCCGTATTGCTTGGCATTGCCGGCGTCGGAAATGGAGCGCATGGCGGCGGTCGTGCGCGGCGTTAGCGCGCCGACGGAAGATCGCGCGCCGGCGCCGGCGGTCGCCGCTCCGCAACTCAGCTCGAGCGGGCAGTAACGGCGAAGCGCCGTCGCCGGCGTGCGAAACCGCACGCGACCGCCACGCCGCTGCTTGAGGCCGGGGGATGCTTGCGGTTTCGCGAGGCGGCTCAAACGAATTCGCGCATCCCGCGCACGCCTAGCGGCTCGCGGCCGGCGAACGGCTCGCCGTAGCTGCGGCCGATCGACCAACCCCAATAGGCCGCTTGATCGCGCATACGGTCCAAGAATGTCGGCGACGTTTGCGGCCGGCCGGCGACGAATTGGCTCTGGTAGCATGCGATGGCTTGCAGCTTGCGGTCCCAGTGTGGCGAAATATCCAGCACGACCGCCGGGGTGGCCAGGAGCCGCAAGTGAACGCAATAGTAGTAAAAAATTCGCTCCGGATGGTGCGGCTCACCGCGCAAATCGCTTTTGGTGAGCTTCGACCAGAATCGGGCCGCCTCGACCAGCTCGGTGGCGGCCACGTGGTCGGGATGCGCGTCGACCCAATACGGGGCGAAGAGCCATCGCGGTCGCTCTCGGCGAAACACCTCCGCCAGCCGATGCCGCGCTTCGAGCGTCGCCTCGAGCTTCCGGTTCGGCAAACCAAGATTTTCGCGCCAATCGAGGCCCATCACCGCGCTCGCGGCGGCGGTTTCCCGGGCACGGATTTCCGGCGATCCATGCGGCGTGGGCTCGCCGTCCGTCAGGTCGAGGATCCCGACCCGAAGGCCCTCGGCCTTGAATTGCATGATCGCCCCAGCGGCGCCGAGTTCCGCATCGTCGGGGTGCGGAGCCACGACAAGCACGTCGAGCATGGGAGCCTCCGTCGGAATGCCAGACCAAGCTAAACCACTCTTTTGGGTGGACGGTATTGCGCACGGCGCAAGATTGTTGGCATAATAATGCCGGAAGGGCCAACGGGTCGCAATGGCTGCGATGCCTGACGATCGTGGCTCGGTTCCCCCCTGCGTCGTTCGTTTGCAACTTAGTCGCCGAGCGTAAAGAAGCCCAAAGGAGAGCCTTGACATGATGGTGCAGCATCCGACCCCTCGATTGTGGATTTTTCTTGCGGCCACCGCGATGCTTTTGCCCGCTGCGCGTCTGCTTGCCGACGATTCGGCATCGAGCGGTTCAAACGCTACGAACGGCAGCGGGACCGATTTCTTCGCCGCGATTCAGAGCGGCGATCTGACGGCAACCATCATTCCGCACGATTCGCGTCGCGCCCAAGTGATCCTGAAGAACAACACGGATCAGCCGCTGACGGTGAAACTGCCCGACGCATTCGTGGCAATGCCCGTGGTGGCTCAAGCCGCGGGTTTGGGCGGCAACAACGCCGGCGGCAACAATCGAAATACGACGACGAACAATAACAACAAGAATCAAACCGTGGGAGGCGGCATGGGCGGGATGGGCGGCGGCGCCGGCGGGGGGATGTTTAGCATCCCGCCCGAACGAGTCGTGAAGCTGCAGCTTCCGGTCGTTTGCTTGGAATATGGCAAAGCCGAGCCGAGCGCGCATGTCCCTTATACGATAGTTCCGGCCGAAAAATATACCTCGGATCCGGAACTACAGGAAGTTTGCCGCCAGCTTGGCGACAGCCGGTTGGATCAACGGGCGGCGCAGGCCGCCGCATGGCACGTGGCCAATCACATGAGCTGGGACGATTTGGCCAGCCTGAAAACGTTCCCGCACTTCCCGCAATACTCGCGTCCCTATTTCAGCGGCGACGAGATTCATCAAGCCATGGCGATCGTCGATCAAGCCATCAAAGCGGCCGACGCTCGGAAGACGAGCGGCTCGGCCGCGTCCGCGGCAACGCCATCGGCGAATACGAACCCGTAGCGCCGGGTATTGTAGCAGGCATTCTCCGAATGCCGTCGGCGCAACGAGACGCGATCCATGCCGGAAGCAGTTTGCACGCCGATTCGCCGCGGCTATACGGCACAAGTGGCAGACGGCACACGGAGTGTGCCTGCTACGTAGCAGGCATTCTCCGAATGCCGTCGGCGTAAGGAGACGCGATCCATGCCGGAACGAGTTTGCAAGCCGATTCGCCGCCGCTATACGGCACAAGTGGCCGACGGCACACGGAGTGTGCCTGCTACTTTAGTCGCGGCCGCCGGTCGCTCTTGGAAGCGTCAGGCAATTCGCTTGCGAGTCCCTTGTCTCGCACCCTGCCGATCAAGCGGCGGCCATGGTTGGGCGAGCGCTGCGCAATTCGCCTAGCAAGCGGCGAATTTCTCCCTCATAGAGCCGCCGTTCGCTTTCTTGTCGCTCGTTGATTTCTTCGAGCTCCGCCTGTCGCCGGGCGATTTCCAATTCCTGCGTCACGAGCCGACTTGCCTGGCCTTCGATCTCGTTGCGCCGATCGGTCACCCATCGCTCCAAAGCTTGCTTCTGATTTTGCAGCTTGTCGTGCTGTGCTTCCAGACGGACGGCCAATGCTTCGAGCTGCTTTTGTTGGTCTGCCAACTCGGCGCGCTCGAGTTGATATTGCTCGGCCAATTTGCCGCGAATCCTGGCGAGCGACTGCGTGAGCACCGGTGGCGGTACGCTTCCGGCCAACTGGGCCCAAATCTCGTCGGTCGCCAAACGCAATTCGAGCGTTTCCCGCTGTGCTCGCAACACTTCGGCCCGAAGTTGATCGACGGCCGCGCTTCGCCGTTCGAGATGGCCGCTGCGATCGGCAATCGCCCGCAGTTTCTTGTCCAGATCGGCTTCGCAACGGCGGCGGTCGTCGCCGAGCCTGCGGCGTTCGATATCGCATTGCTCCTGCCACGTTTGCCGGTCGGCGGTAAGCTGTTGCCGGCCGCGATCCAAGGCAGATTGGCCGTCGGACAATAGCGCCTCGGCCTCTTCCAAATTTTTTTGCCGTGCTTGTAAGCGTGCGATCGCCGTGCGGAATTCGCTTGCAAGGTGTTCGAGATCGGAAGGTTCGTACGATCCGTTGTTGCTTGCCTCGCTGGATGGCGGCTCGCCGGACAAAAGCTGGCGCAGCGAATCGAGCGTTGATTGCAGCTCGCGATGAACCCGCTGAACCTCGGCAAACTCTCGTTCCGGAGCCTGTTCTACGGTGGCGCGTCGCTCCGCGCCTTGTTCGGCCGACGATTGAACGACCAATGCTTGTCGCTCCAGTTCCAGTTCGCGATGTTTTAGGACGAGCGCATCGGCCTGCTCTTGCCATTTCTGTTTTGCTTCGTTGCACTCGGCCTCGAATCGGGCTTGAGCATCGATCCATTCGGCGCGATCCTTGGACCAGGCGACCGCTTGCAAATCGAAATCGGCTTCGCGCCGGGCAAGTTCGGCTTCGCGATGGGAAAGACTTTTCACGATGGCCGCCCGCTGCGATTCGAGTTCCTCCTCGCGCCGCGCAATTTCCGCCTCGCGCTCCGTCAAGCGCTCGAGCTGCGCTGCCTCTTCCCGCTGTCGGCGTTGTTCGAATTCAGCTTCGCGGTCGGCCAACTCTTGCTGGCGCTCGCGGAACCACAACCGGCTCGTGCGGAGTTCGTTTTCCTGCTGGGCCAATTGCGAGTTGAATTGGGCTTCGCGGCGATCGAGTTCGTATTGCTGCGCCCGCAGATGGCCCGCCAACTGCTCGAACTGCAATTGCATTTGCTGAAGCTTGTCGATGGAGATCGACTCAAGCTGCGCGGGAGAGGCCGCTTGCGATTCGACATCGGCTCCCGCTTGGGAACCGGCTAGTTCCGAGACTGAATCGAGTGCCGGACTATCGGCAGCGGGCGGCGCCTGCGGCGAATCGAGTGGTGGTTCGCCGCTCGGTTCCGCGCTCGGCGCAGCGGCCGTGTCATCGGTGGTCGAAGCGGCTGGCGGCGGGGCGTCGCCGAGCGCGTGAGCGGCGTCGATGCGCACCCGGACTTTGTTTCCGGTTTCGAGCGAATCGCGTGGGGCGGATTGCCTTCTGGCCCGCTTCGTACGAGGAGCTTTTCGATCACTGCTAGCGGCTTGTCGTGTTTCCGTCTGTTCGTCAGCCCCACCCGATGCTGGCAGATCGCCGCGGGAATCGGACATCATCGTCGGTCCTCAAACGCATCAACCCCCCGTCAAAGTTTAGCCAGCTTCCATAATCGGCAAACTGGCGACGGCAGTTGATTCGAATTGAGAACCGAGTACCAAGAGGAGCGCGACAGATGAGCGTCCCTGGTGGACTGGAGAGGTGGCGGCGAGAGGGCAAGCCGCCGCGCTGTGGCAAGTCGGATGCGATTGGCCGCCGGCTCCGATTCACCCCCCTTGGCTGAATCCGGGCGCTCGGGTTCAGCTCTTTGCCGAATCGATGGCTTGTTGGAGCCGGTTTTTCGGTTGCACTCCCACGAAGCGATCGACCACCTCGCCCCCTTTGAAGATCATCAGCGTCGGAATACTGCTGACGCCGTAGTTCTGGGCGGCTTGAGGATTGTCGTCGATATTGATTTTTCCGACCTTGAACGAACCGCGATTTTCGCCGGCAAGCTCTTCGACCATGGGGGCGATCATCCGGCACGGGCCGCACCACGGAGCCCAAAAATCGACCAATACCGGCTGCTCCGATTGAAGAACCTCGCCTTGAAAATTGGCATCGGTCAGTTCAGATACGTTGTTCGCCATGACGTCGTTCTCCCAATCTTGTTACTGGCCCCGATGTTCGTTTCGCTTCTAACCGTGATGGAGGGTTTTTCGGCGCCAAAATGCCGAACGCGCTTCCTGACACAGTTTGCGATCCAAGCTAAAATCCAAGCGTCGTGGAAATTATAAAGGCCACCTATCCGCTGTCAACGCGATGCCAGCACGGGCCGTGGTACGTTGTCAAGTAGGTCAGGCTTTCCAGCCTGACGATCCTCGGTCTCCGTCAGCCTAGAAAGGCTGACCTATGGCAACCATACCACTTTCCCAGCAGGCGCCTGTTTCCCATGAACGCCTCCACAGCCGAACCATTCCGTTGTTTTATCGTCCGGCAGCAGTCGGATGGATTATTCGGTTCGGCAATTGAGAGTCGCGGGCTCGGCGACCTCCCGGATGGCGATGTGTTGATCCGGGTCGTGTTTTCATCGTTGAACTACAAAGACGCCCTTTCGGCCAGCGGACACCCCGGCGTGAGCAGAAATTTTCCGCATGTGCCGGGAATCGATGCCGCCGGCACGGTGGTCGAAAGCCGCTCTGAAAAATTCGAGCCCGGCCAGCCTGTGATCGTCACCGGTTTTGCCTTCGGCGCAAGCCGCTGGGGCGGATATGCCGAATATGCGCGGGTGCCGGCCGAATGGGTCGTGCCGCTGCCCGCCGGGCTTTCGCTCAAGGAGAGTATGATTTACGGCACGGCCGGCTTCACGGCCGGCATGTCGCTGGAGGTGATTGCGCACCACAAGATCACGCCCTCGGCCGGGCCGGTGCTCGTGACTGGAGCTAGCGGCGGCGTCGGTTCGATCGCGGTCGCGCTGCTGGCGAAAGCCGGATTCGAAGTGTACGCCGTTACGGGCAAGGCGTCGGCTCACGAATTTCTGCGCCGCCTGGGAGCCGCCGGATTTCTTTCGCGCGATGAAGCCGACGATCGGACCGACAATCCGCTGCTCAAGGCCCGCTGGGCCGCCGTCGTGGACACCGTCGGCGGCAATATCTTGAACACGGTCCTGCGCTCGACACGCCCATTCGGCTGCGTCACCGCCTGCGGGCTGACCGCCGGCGTCGACGTGCCGATGACCGTCTATCCGTTCATCCTGCGCGGCATCACGCTCGCCGGGATCGAGTCGGGCTTTTATCCTCTACCGCGGCGGGAAGCGCTCTGGCAAAAACTGGCCGGACCGTGGAAACTGCCCGACTTGGAATCGCTGGCCACGACGGTGCCGCTCGACGGCTTGCAAGAGCGAATGCAGGCGATTCTCGCCGGACAAATCACCGGCCGGATAGTCGTGCAGCCATAAGGTGGTTCTATAAGACGTTTTTGCAGAATGCATGGTCGAGCTCGAATAAACTCTTTCGCGCTAGTTGCGGCGCAGACTTCTTGCGTGCTTCTCCTGTCTAGGCTCAGCTAGGACCGTTCATGCTGCTTGCTGTTGGCGATATTCACGGATGCTTTGCGGCATTGGAGACATTGGCTGCCGCGGTGCCGTTTAGCGATGACGATCTGTTGGTGACGGTGGGCGACTATATCGACCGCGGGCCCGATTCGCGCTCCGTCGTCGATTGGCTGATCGACCGCTGGCGGGGCGAACGGCTGATTCCGCTGCGCGGGAACCATGAATTGGTTCTCGAACGCGCTCGGGGATCGAAAGAATTGGAAACGTCGTGGCTGACATTCGGCGGCGATGCGACTTTGGCTTCGTATGCCGCACGAGGAACCACCGGACGCATGGACGACATTCCGGCCGAGCACTGGGATTTTTTTGAGCACGCCTGCCGCGATTACTACGAAATCGACACGCATTTCTTCGTCCATGCCAACGCCGATCCGCAATTGCCGCTCGACAAGCAATCGGAGCAGATGCTGTTCTGGGAAAAGTTCAATAACCCGCCGCCGCACGTCTCGGGCAAGATCATGGTGTGCGGCCATACGGCGCAAAAAAGCGGGATGCCGAACAACATCGGCCATGCCGTGTGCATCGACACCTGGGTCTACGGCGACGGCTGGCTCACGTGCCTCGAACCGGCCACTGGGCGGTTCTGGCAAGCGAATCAACGGCGCCAATGGCGGCCGGGACGGCTTGGGGAGGGGGCCGGGGAAGCCCAGCGAAGGCCCGGCTAGACCAGCGCGTTGGCGGACGGAAGCGGCGGCCTTCCCTGGGCTTCGCTGGGTTGCGGCGGCTGAAAGCAAGTAAACGGAATTACGTCGCGCCGTTGCTGCCGGGCAATGTGCCGCCGTGTTGATAGAAATGGCCTTCGCGGAAAGCTTGGGCCATCGCCAGCGGGACGCCCGCTTCGGCGGCGAACACGCTCGAGCGATTTTCTGCCGTCAGAGCTTTCATCTCCTGCTCGCGGGCAATGGCGATCGCCCGCCGCTCTTCGGCCTTGGCCCGGGCCACGCGCGTGTCGGCCTCGGCCTGATCGGCTTGCAGCCGGGCACCGATATTCTCGCCGACTTCGATGTCGGCGATGTCGATCGACACGATTTCGAATGCCGTGTGGGCATCGAGGCCCCGCTTCAACACCGCTTTGGAAATCGAGTCGGGATTCTCCATCACTTGCAAATGGCTGTCGGCCGAGCCGATCGAAGTGATGATTCCTTCGCCGACCCGGGCGATAATCGTTTCTTCGGTCGCCCCGCCGATCAGTTGTTGTAGATTGGTGCGCACCGTGACACGGGCCCGCACTTTCAGTTCGACGCCGTTTTTCGCGATCGCGCTGAGCGTGGTCTTGCGGCTCGTGGCCGGGTCGGGGCAATCGATCACTTTCGGGTTGACGCTCGTTTGCACGGCGTCGAGCACATCGCGGCCGGCCAGATCGATGGCCGCGGCACGATCGAAATCCAAATCGATATCGGCCCGATGCGCGGCGATGATGGCCCGAATTACTTTCGGCAAATCGCCGCCGGCCAAATAATGGGCTTCGAGCCGGCGGCTGCTGATCTGGTTGCCCGGATCGGTGGAGATGCCGGCCTGCAAGGCCATGATCTTGGCTTGCACGATGACGCGCGCGTCGACCTTGCGCAGGCTCATGCCGATCAGATTCCAGATCGTCACCCGCGCGTTCGACATATAGGCCTGGAACCACAGCTTGCCGTAGTTCATCACCACGAGAAACACGACGAACACCAACACGACGGCGATAAAGCCGACGATCAGCATCCAGGGAGGGGCATTGATCTGCTGGGCCAACAGAATCGGCAGCGAGGGGGCCATGCGGGTTCTCTACCAAGTGAATTCGTGCGAAATGTGAACCCATAGCATACCCGCGCGCAAGGACAAGCGAAAGTTGGAAGGTGCTGGTGCGCGGTGATGGAGCACGCCATCCCGTGTTCAAGCCGAACCAGTTCTTTCGGCCGCCCGGCACGCTAAGGCGTGGACTCCAACAGTTGGAGTTCACGCTTTTGCGTGCTGCGTTACGCTGACAATGATTCCGAGCCGGACGGCCCGTCAGCATCACGAAGGAAGGCCGTACTACCGACCGTAAGACGGCGGGCATAAGGCGCCTCGCGGGAAGTTCCGAAAGCGGAACTGCTGGAAACCGCGGTCGCAAGTGGTTAGAGTGATTGGAAGCCGGGGCTGATTATCGCTCGCCCCCCTCCCACCCTCCCCTCCGTCCCATCTACACGCCTTTGGAGATTTTTCTGATGGAAAACAGTTCCGCAGATCGCGTGGCCGCATCGGCCGGCGGCGCGTCGCGCCGCGATTTCTTGAAAACTTCGTCGGTATTGGCCGCCGGTGGCGCCCTGGCCGGCTCGCTCAACATCGCCCGATCGGCTCATGCCGGCAGCGATGAGACGATCAAAATCGCGCTGATTGGCTGCGGCGGCCGCGGCACCGAAGCCTGCTCGCAAGCCCTCAGCACCACGGCCGGTCCGATCAAGCTCGTGGCCATGGCCGACGCGTTCGAAGATCGTCTCGAAGGAAGCCACAAGCATTTGTCGAGCGTTCACAAGGATCGCGTCGACGTGCCGAAGGACCGCCGCTTTGTTGGATTCGATGCGTATCAAAAGGCGATCGACTCGGGCATCGACATGCTCGTGATCGCCACGCCCCCCGGCTTCCGCCCGATCCATTTCGAAGCGGCCGTGAAGGCGAATAAGAATGTGTTCATGGAAAAGCCGGTTTCGACCGATGCCCACGGAATTCGCCGTGTCTTGGCGGCTGCTCAAGAAGCGAAGAAAAAGGGCCTCAAGGTCGCCGTCGGGCTGCAGCGGCACCACGATGCCAAATACATCGAAACCGTCAAACGGCTCCAGGACGGCGCCATCGGCGACATCACCGCCATGCGCATCTACTGGAACAACGACGGTGTTTGGGTGAAGAAGCGCGAGCCGCAGCAAACGGAAATGGAATACCAGATGCGCAACTGGTACTACTTCGTGTGGCTGTGCGGCGATCACATCGTCGAGCAACACATCCATAATTTGGACGTCGCCCATTGGGTCAAGGGCGCGCTGCCGGTGAAGGCAACCGGCATGGGCGGCCGACAGGTGCGCACCGGAAAGGAATACGGCGAGATCTTCGACCATCACTACGTCGAATTCGAATATGCCGACGGCTCGCGCGTGTTCAGCCAATGCCGGCATCAGCCGGGCTGCTGGTCGATCGTCGACGAATTTGCGCACGGCACGAAGGGAACTTCCCACGTCGGCGGCGGCTCGATCGACATTGCCGGCGGCGAAAAATGGCACTACGGCAAGAAGGTCAAGAATGCCTATCAAGTCGAGCACGACGACCTGCAGGCCGCGATCCGCGAGAATCGCGACTACAATGAAGCCGAGAACGGCGCGAACAGCACGATGATGGCCATCATGGGCCGGATGTGCACGTATTCGGGCGTGCCGCTGACCTGGGAGCAGGCGATCAATTCGGAGATCAGCGTGATGCCGAAGGAATTCACCTTCCAATCGACGCCGCCCACGCTCCCCGATGCTGACGGATTCTATCCCATTGCAGTGCCAGGCAAGACACGCGTCGTCTGATGCGGCATGTACGCCAAACAGGTTTATTCGTGAAGGCCGGCCGGAGGAATCCGGCCGGCCTTTTTGAATGGTCGCTCGATGCCGTTTGTTTGCATTGGCTCAGGCCAAGTTGATCGCGACTTCGATATTCCCTCGCGTGGCTTTCGAATATGGACATGTCTTGTCCGCGGCGTCGAGCAGCGACTGCGCGACCGCGCGATCCAAACCGGGCAAGCTAACATTGAGTCGAGCTCGGAGGAAGAATTCACTGCCGGTTGTGACCAGGTCGATTTCGGCATCGATGGCCCGGTCGGCTGGCAAAGGCACTTTCCTTTGAGCGGCCACATGTGCCAACGCACTGATGAAACAGGCCGACCATCCGGCGGCGAATAATTGCTCCGGATTGGTGCCGTTGCCTGGTCCGCCCGGCGTGGAAAGCTTGATGTCCAGGCGGCCGTCGGAACTGCGCGCCGCGCCGTCTCGTCCACCGGTCGTGTGCACTTTTGCGGTGAACATCACCTTCTCGGATTGCGTCGCGGCAGGTTTCGTTTCGAGTTGGGTCATCATGAGCTCCTTGGGATGAATTGCCGGTTCGACGTTAAGGATGGTCCGTTCAACACGCTTACATTTTACGCGTGGCGGCGAGACATGCGAGGGGATAAAGTCGGCGCGATGGCTGTCTCCGGCCTAGGCTCGGTCGAAAAATACCTTCCGCTCTTCGAACCCCTCACGCTGCCCTCTTCCACAAGGGGAGAGGGGGCTTGTGGAGAAGTTATTTTTCGGCCGAGCCCTATCGGCCGGCGAGAGCGGGATGTTGCCGGAAATTTTGGGCTGCCAAGCGCCCTGCGCTGCTTGACTCGCCTCGCGGAGGGGCTAAGAATGGCCTAGTGAGCCGAGCCGCATCGGGCTTTTTTCGTGGTGCCCCACGTGACCGACGCGGGCGGCAGCTTTTTGGCGAGCTTCGGCATGAGTGGGTTGCCCCGCCTCGCAATTGGCTCCGTCTCTCCGGAGACCGATTATCGGCCAGCGGTTTGGGCCGTCTTCGATTCGCTGGATCGACAGGGAGTGCGAATTCAAAGCTTCTTGCCGCGCGCCTGTTTGGCCGAGATCGATGCCGCTAGCGTGGTCACAGGCATCGCGCCGCGGCATCTCGATAGCTGGCTGATGACGCGCGATTTCTGCCGCCACACGTTCCTTCGTGTCGCCCGGCAAAGCGATTTGGCCATCGTCGAAGGCGATCTTTCGGTTGCCTCGGCGGATCCTCCGGGCGGAACTCTGGGAACACTTTGCGATTGGCTGGCGCTGCCGCGCCTGGGCGTTTGGAACGTCCGCGGCCTGGCCGACCATCATTTATCGACCCGCCGTCCGCTGGCCGATGCATTGCTGATCGACGGCGTCGCGAGCAAAGGGGAATTTTATCGGCTGCAAACGATGATCGAATCGCTTTGGCGGCTGCCGGTGATCGGAGCGCTGCCGGCGGCGCCCGAGCTTCGGCAAGCGATTCGCCAGATTTCTCCGGGCGAACGGCCTTCGCGCGAATTGTGCGAATCTCTGGGCGATGCTCTGTTGGAATACACGCGTCCCTCGGCCTTGCTGGATTTGGCGCAACAACGAAATTTTCTGAGCATCGACCACGGCGACGGATTTATCCCGCTGCCCGGTCCACTGCCTGCCGGAGAGCGCGTCGAGGCCTCGGAAAGACTGCGGAAATTGGTTCGCCGCGGGCCGGCGGCGGCCGGTGAACCGCGCTTGACCGTTGCGGTGGCCTACGACGAAGTGTTTCGCGGCTATTTTCCCGACACGCTCGACGCCTTGGAACAGCTCGGGGCGACGGTTCGGGATTTTTCGCCATTGCACGACGAGGCGTTGCCGTCCGATTGCGACATCGTTTATATCGGCTGCGGCAAGCCTCAGTTGCGGATCGATGAATTGGCCGAAAACCATTGCTTGCATGCAGCGCTTCGCGACCACGTTTGCTCCGGCCGGCGGATTTACGCCGAAGGGGGTGGCATGGCATTTTTGTGCCAACACCTGGTGCTCCCCGACGGTCGTCGGGCCGCGATGGCCGGCGTGTTGCCCGCGGCCGCCCATTTAAGTGCCGAACGCCGTCCGCCGCGGCCGATCGAATTGTCACTGAGCGGCAGCCGGTGGCTCGGCCAGAAAGGACAGCGGCTCCGCGGTTATTTGAACGAGAATTGGCGCATCGAGCCCACGGGCTCGTTGACCAGTTGCGCGGTTGAGCCGGAGCACCAGTGCGATTTGGTCGAGCGGCATCAGGCGATCGGCAGTCGTGTTCATTTCGACCTTGCCGCGCAGCCGGCGCTGCTGGAAAGCTTCTTGCAGCCCTGTCCCGCCGCCCTCGTTTGGGCCGCCGCCCGCTAACCGCGCTTCCCCCACGCGCTTCCCCCAAGCGGTTCCCCCAAGCCCAGGGAAGGCCGCCACGCCGTCCTCAATCTCTACCCGCTCCCCCGGCCTTCCCTGGGCTTATGCGCCGGCGGAATCGTTGTCGGGTTCCGACGACAGCGACTCTCTCCGAGAACCCCTCAGCTTCTCTCGAATCTTCGCTAGCCGCTCGGCCAGCTCGCGCTCGAAGCCGCGATCCACCGGCCGATAGTATTCGCGTTCGACGCCCAAATAATCTTGCGCGGCAACCGCGTCTTCGGCATTGTGGGCATATTCATAGCCTTCGCCGTGCCCCAAGCGCTTCGCGCCGGGATAATGGCGATCTCGCAAATGGACCGGAACCGGCAATAGCCGACCCTCGCGGACATCGGCCGTCGCCTCGCCGATCGCGATGGTCGCTGCGTTGCTTTTCGGCGCGCACGCCAGATAGGTTACCGCTTGGGCGAGTGTCAGCCGGCATTCGGGCAAGCCGACGAATTCGCAGGCTTGCATCGCGGCCACGGCCAGCGGCAGGGCATGCGGATCGGCGTTTCCCACATCTTCGCTCGCCAGGATCACGAGCCGGCGCGTGAGAAATCGCACTTCTTCGCCCCCTTCGAGCATTCGGGCCAGCCAGTAAAGGGCCGCGTCCGGATCGCTGCCGCGGATGCTTTTAATCAGCGCGCTGGCGGAATCGTAGTGGGCGTCGCCTTGGTTGTCGTATTCGACGGCCTTGCGCTGCACTGATTCTTCGGCCAGCGCTCGGGTGAAGCGCAGCGGCCGCTCGTTGCTCGACAACACGCCGACCTCGAGCGCGCTAAGCGCGCGGCGCGCGTCGCCATCGCTCACTTCCGCGAGAAACTCGAGCGCCTCGGGATCGAAATCGACGGCCTCGCGCCCCAGCCCGCGCTCGTGATCGACGAGCGCCCGGCGCAGCAACGTTTTGATCTCATCGACCGAGAGCGGCTTGAATTCGAAGACTCGGCTGCGGCTCACCAGCGCGCTATTGATGGCGAAGAACGGGTTTTGCGTGGTCGCACCCACGAGAATCACGATTCCCTCTTCCACGTCCGGCAACAGCACATCTTGCTGCGCGCGGTTGAAGCGATGGATTTCGTCGACGAACAGCAGCGTCTTCTGGCCGGCGGCGGCAAGCCGATCACGGGCTTCGTCGAGAATTTCGCGAAGCTCCTTCACACCGCTGGCCACGGCGCTGAGTTGCCGGAAGCGGCTCCGCGTCGCGCCGGCAAGCAAGCTCGCAAGCGTTGTTTTCCCGGTGCCCGGCGGGCCGTAGAAAATGACGGAGCCGAGCCGATCGGCGCCCAAGAGCCTGCGCAGCAATTTTCCTTCGCCGAGAAAATGTTCCTGGCCCACGAATTCATCGAGCGAGGTGGGGCGCATCCGGGCGGCCAACGGTTTGGCCGCCCGAAAATTCGCCCCCTCGGCCGCTTCGAAAAGTGACATAAATGCCGTTCTGATTCGTGTGATAACGGTTCTCGCCGCGGAGAGAAGGCGCAACAGAATTGTAGCGCCGAGCGGAGAGTAAAGCCATGTAAAGTCGCAGGCACATTCCGTGTGCCGTCGGCGCAACACAGCGGGCCGCGCAAAGAGCATCGCCGACGGCACACGGAGTGTGCCTGCAACGATGGGGCCGATCAAAGTTTGCGATGCGCGGCTTCAGAACAGTCGCATTTGGCCCGATGCAGATTGGGGGGAGCGGAACAGCGAGTGGTTGTAGTCGGGCAGGTTGCCGTCGAGATGGTGCTTGGCGGCAAAAACGCGGAACACTTTGCGGATCTGCTCGGCAATTTCGCCGCTGCCGCGCATCCGCTCGCCGAATTTCGAATCGTTGTATTTGCCGCCGTGCGTCGCCAGGATCAAGCCTTCGATCCGCTCGCGGGCCAGCGGCTGCGTGCGCTCGAGCCATTCCAAAAAAACCGGCTTCACCGTCAGCGGCAGGCGCAGCAGTGTGTAGGCCGCCGATTTCGCCCCGGCGTCCGCGGCAGCTTCCAACAGGGCGGGAATCTCGCGGTCGTTCAACCCAGGAATGATCGGCGCGGTCATCACCCGCACCGGCACTCCAGCCGCACTCAATTCTCGAACCGCCCGCAGCCGGGCCGCCGGCGTACTGGTGCGCGGTTCCATCGTGCGGGCCAATTCGGCATCGAGCGTCGTGATGCTGACCGAAACGTGCGCCAGGTTCATCGATGCCATTTGCCCCAGCAGATCGAGATCGCGCAGCACGAGCGCGTTCTTAGTGATGATGCCGATCGGCTGCCGTGCTTCGAGGGCCACTTCCAGACAGCCGCGCGTGATGCGAAACTGCCGTTCGGCTGGCTGGTAGCAATCGGTGACGCCCGACATGGCGATCGTTTCCGCCGTCCACTTCGGTCGCGTGAGAAACTGCCGCAAAAGCTCCGGTGCTTCGAGCTTTACCATCACGCGGGTTTCGAAATCCAGGCCCGCATTGAAGCCGAGATATTCGTGGCCCGGCCGGGCGTAGCAGTAGGAGCAGCCGTGGGAGCAGCCGCGGTAGGGATTCAAGCTGTAGCGAAACGAAATGTCGGGGCTGTCGTTCTCCGTCACGACCGATTTCGACTGATCGGCGAAATATTCGGTTTTGCAGCGATCCAGTTCGGCGAGCAGTTCTTCATCGTACGGGCATTGCTCGAGGTCCAATTCGAGTCGCACCGTCTCGAAGCGGTTCGGCACGTGCAGATGCGACCCGCGGCCTTTGGGATTCGGTTTTGGTGAATTGCGCGGCATTGAATATACTGTACATAAGTATCGATCGCGCGGCAAACGAAGAAGCCGATCGCTCGGGATGCAATTTCCTGCGGCATGCGATTTGCTTTTTGGCCGCGTGAGCCTTCCGGATCCAAAAACCTCGTCCCGTAGCGGAGCCATGCCATGGCGATCACCTCCGGCACACCGTGGGAAAGCCAACGCATGCCGCACTACCCGCGGCTGAAAAAAGGGGGGCATTTCGATGTGGTCGTGATCGGTGGCGGGATTACCGGGCTCTCGGCCGCTTTTTTTCTCAAACAGGCCGGCAAGAAAGTTTGCTTGCTCGAGCGGACCCACATCGGCTCCGGCGACACCGCCTGCACCACGGCCCATCTCACCTACGTGACCGATATCCGGCTGGCGAAATTGGCGAAAACCTTTGGCGAGCAACAGGCCCGCGCGTTCTGGCAGGGTGGAATTGCGGCCATAGACGCGATCGAAACGATTGCTCGCGAACACAATATCCGTTGCCAGTTCCGCCGGGTACCGGCATTTTTGCACGCCCAGTTGCACGGCAATCGCGGCGAAACGAAGCAACTCGAATACGAAGCGAATCTGGCCGGCAAGCTCGGCTTCGACGCCCGGTTTGTCAAATCCGCGCCGCTGGTCGACCGGCCCGGCATCTTGTTTTCCAATCAAGCGAAATTCCATCCGATGGCCTATCTCGCCGGATTGGCGAAGGCCGTGCATGGCGGCGGCTGTGTGATTTCCGCAGAGACGGAAGCCAAAGAAATCGAAGCCCATCCGCTTCGCGTGAAAAGCGAGGGGCTCGAAATCGACTGCGACTATCTGGTGATCGCCACGCACGTGCCGATGATGGGCATTACCGGACTGGTGAGCGCGACGCTCTTCCAAACGAAGCTCTATCCCTATTCGACGTACGCCGTCGGGGCCAACATTCCCCGCGGCAAGCTGGCCGAAATGAGCCTCTGGGACACGAGCGATCCCTATTATTACTTGCGAATCGACCGCGGCACGAAATCCGACTATGCCATCTTCGGCGGCGCCGACCACAAAACCGGCCAGGCCGAAGATACGAATGCGCCCTTCGACGATTTGATCCACACCCTCAAGCAGCTGTTGCCCGAGGCGGAAGTGGATCGCCGCTGGTCGGGGCAAGTCATCGAGACCAACGACGGCTTGCCCTTGATCGGCGAAACGGCGGAGCGGCAATTCGTCGCCACCGGTTTCGCCGGCAACGGCATGACGCTCGGCACGCTCGCCGGCATGATGGCTCGCGATGCGGTGATGAAATACGAAAACCCGTGGCAGAAGTTGTTCGCCGTCAATCGCAAGAAGCTGCGCGGCGGGGCCTGGGATTACTTGAAAGAAAACATCGACTACCCGTACTACTATTTGAAAGACCGGCTCGCGCCGGTCGAAGCGGATTCCACACGCGACGTGAAGCGCGGCAGCGGGCAGGTCGTGAAGATCGATGGCAAGCGGGTCGCCTGCTCGCGGGATGCGGCCGGCAAACTGACATCGGTGTCGGCAGTTTGCACTCACATGGGCTGCCTCGTGCATTGGAATTCTGCCGAGAGTTCCTGGGACTGCCCGTGCCACGGTTCGCGATTCAAGCCAGATGGGTCGGTGATCGCAGGCCCGGCAGAAACGCCGTTGGAGGCCGTGAAACTTCCTCCCGCGGCGAAGAGGCCAAAACGCGTTCCAAACACGAGCCCGAAGCGTTAGCGAGGGCGCCCCGCGGCTTGGGTTTACCTCGTTGTCCGGCGATTGGCCACGACTTTTTGCGGCGCTCCCTCGCTGACGCTTCGGGCTAGTGTGTCATCGCCGGAAGCGTTGGCGAGGGCGCTCCGCGGCTTGGGTTTACCTTTTTTGTCAGGCCATTGGCCACGGCCTTTTGCGGCGCTCCCTCGCTGACGCTTCGGGCTAGTGTTGTCGGCCGGCGAAAACGAGGGATACATTTTGTCCTTGCTAGCGCTGCGGGCTCGGGGAACAAAACTATCGCCCGAAGCGGAAGACGGCGGCCTCATCGTTCGGGCGACCGTGATATAAGTCGGCGATCAATTTCGCGGCGATCATGCTGAACGTGATGCCGTTGCCGCCATAACCGATTGCGAAATAGATGTTCGGCCGGCCAGCGGGCTTTCCGATATACGCCAGGCCATCTTTGCTTTCGCCGAAAGTGCCGGCCCATGCGAAGGCCGGCTCGAAACGGATCGCGGGAAACAGCTTTTTGAAACGCTTTTGCAGCGAGCTTGCTTTGCGCTCGACAAGATGGTCGCGCTCATGGTCGTTCGAAAACACGGTATCGGCGCCGCCGATCATCGCACGACCGTCGGGCGTTTGCCGGGCGTAAAAATAGGGTCGGGCAGTTTCCCAGATCAGCGATCCTTCGGGCCAGCCCGCGAAATCGGTGATCGGCTCGCTCACCAGCGCATAAGTGCTGTGCAAGCTCGCGGGCGGGTGCTTCAGATAACAGTGCGACTCATAACCGGTGGCGAAGACAATTTGCCGCGCCGCGACCAAGCCTTGGGACGTCTGCACCTGAACACACGCCGGGTGTTCGTCGGCATGCAGCATGGCGACGTGCGAATGGGCCCGCAGCCCGGCTCGCAGCGCTGCCTTCAGGAGCGCCTGTGTCAGCCGATAGGGATCGATCTGGGCATCTCCATGCGAGCGAATTGTCGCGGGCGAGCGAATCGAGCTGGCCGCGGACAACGCAGTTCGATCCAATAGTTCGACCTGGAAGCCATGCGATTTGCGGCAGTCGAATTCACGGCGCAAATGCCGTGTATGCCACCAGTGGCTGGCAAAATATAGGCTCGGCCGGCGGTTAAAACCGCAGTCGTCGCCGAGTTCTTGGGTGAGCAGTTCGATTTCGTCGATTGCCGACAGGCCGCGGCGATATGCCTGAACGGCATTTTTTTCGCCGACCTTGGCGATCAGGTCCACCAGGGGTGTGTCGACTTCGTATTGCAGCAAGCCGGTGCTGGCGGCAGTGCTCCCAGTTCCCAAGTCGCGACGATCGATCAGCAAGGTGTCGATGCCCTCTTTCACCAGCCGGTGCGCGATGAGCGCGCCGGTGATTCCGCCGCCGACGACCAACACCTCGCACTTCGCGTCGCCGGCCAGGGGCGGGGCCGCCACCGGGGGCGGCCCGCTCGCTTGCCAAAAAGATATTCCGGAGCGAAGTGACATGCGGTATGGCCGAGATAGTTGTACGAATAGAACCCGAATTGACGAGCCGGCGGCTACCTCGGGCAGAACTTCAAACAAACACGCTCAGCAACAACGCGATCGAGCAAATCGTCATGACGGCAGTGATTGACACGCCCAAGATGTTTCCCAGCCGCCCGTTGCAATATTTTCCCATCACGTCTCGATTGTTGGCCACCAGCAGGATGAAGATCATCAGCGGCGGGGCGGCGATACCGTTGAGCACGGCGGTGTAATACAGCATTTTGAACGGCGGGATCGCGGTGAAGTTCACCATCAAGCCGAGCAGCGTGGCGAGCGTGATAATGCCGTAGAAGCCGTGCGCCTGGAAAAAGGTCTTGTATAACCCCGCCTTCCACCCGGCTGCTTCGGCAATCGCATATGAGGCCGAGCCCGCCAGCACTGGAACCGCCAGCAGGCCGGTGCCGACAATGCCGAGCGCAAAGATGATGGAAGCGTAGTGTCCGGCCAATGGCCGCAGGGCTTCCGCAGCCTGAGCGGCGGTGTCGATCGAAGTAATGCCATGCTTGCCGAGCGTGGAGGCAGTCGTGGCGATGATGAAAAATGCGATCACGTTGCTAAACGTCATGCCGATGGCCGTGTCTTGGCGGCCGCGGCGGATATTGCGCTCGTCGAAGCGTGGCTTGCCGCGCTCCATCGACTTGAGCCGCTTTTGGTCGATGGCTTCTTCGACCTCTTGATTGGCTTGCCAAAAAAACAGGTACGGAGAGATCGTCGTGCCGATAATCGCAACGATGTTGAGCAGATAGTCTTTGGAAAGCGAAACCTGGGGAACGAGCGTCGAGCGGATCATCTCCCCCCACGGATGCCGCACGACGAACATCGTCAGCACGTAAGCCAACAGCGAAAGGGTGAAGTATTTCAGAACACGCGCGTAGGTGTGGTAGGAGACGAACACTTCCAGCAGGAGCGTGATGAACGTTATGCCGAAAATCCAGACCGCCAACGATCCGCCGGCAATCAATTGCGCCGCTGCGCCCATCGCGCCCAAGTCGGCCCCGATGTTGACCGCGTTCGCCACTAAGAGCAGGCTGACGGCGATATAAAGGATCTTGCGCGAGTAATGTTTCTTAATGACCCCGGCCAGCCCCCGGCCACTGACCATGCCGATTCGGCCGCACATCTCCTGAATGGCGATCATGAACGGCAGCGCGAACAGCATCGTCCAGAGCTGGCTATAGCCGAACTGAGCGCCGGTTTGCGAATAGGTGCCAATGCCTGATGGATCGTCGTCGGCCGACCCGGTGATGAAGCCCGGACCGAGGATTTTGATAAGCTTGCGGACCCGGTTCATGCGTGCCCCGCTTGCTGCTTCAATTGGCGACGGAGAAAGGCAAGCAGGGCGGCCTCTTCAGCCGAACGCGATCGGCGTTTGGTTTTGCGCCGTGCGCCGCCGGCCGCGGTCGCGCCGTTCGAATCGGCAATCGTCGCCGGCCGGGCCAGGTACGCTGCGATCACGGCGGGATGGATATAACATTTGCGGCAGACGCTTGCGGTGTTGCCGAGCCGCGCGGCAACCGATTTCACCACGGCCACGACCGCACGGTCGGCCCGCGCGGGCGACGCACACGGCCCTTCGCACTCCAAGCCTCGGGAGGCGAGAATCGTGGCGGCCCAAGTGCGAAAATCCTTGGCCGTAAAATGTTCGCCGGTAATCTCGTGCAGGTATTCGTTCACGTCGGCGGAACCGATCGGCCGCGGCTTGCCGTCGTCGTCGAGATACTCGAACAATTCTTGGCCGGGCAAATCCTGACAGCGCTTCACGAGCCGCGCCAAGCGGGGATTGGAGATGTCGACTTCATGTTCCTTTCCGCTTTTCCCTCGAAAGCGGAAGCGAATCATCGAGCCATCCACCTCCGCGTGGCGATTGCGAAACGTCGTCAGGCCGAATGATCCGTTCGAGCGGGCATACTCGTCGTTGCCGACTCGAATCAGCGTGGTTTCCAGCAAGCGCACCAATGCGGCTTGCACTTTCTGCCGCGGCATGCCCGGCAGGGCCAAATCGCGGCCGACCCGTCTGCGAATGCAGGGAAGCGCGGAGCCGAATAGAATCATGTGCGCGAACTTGGCTTCGTCGCGCACCGTTCGCCAGCGCGGATGGTAGATGTATTGCTTTCGTCCGCGTGCGTCGCGGCCGGTCGCCTGGATGTGTCCGCGCGCCGAGGGACAAATCCAGACCTCATTCCATGCCGGCGGGATCACCAGCGATTGAATTCGAGCCAGTGTGGTAGAACTGCGGATAGGGTGGCCGGTCGGGCTGAAGTAATGAAAGCCCGCCCCGGCGCGCTTTCTTTGAATGCCGGGCCGCTCGTCGCTAACATATTCGAGCGACGCGGCGCTGGCAGCCTGTTGGGGCTGTTCGAGCAGATCGAGCGCCGGTGAACGACCGCGGTTGCCACGCTGTTTCGCCATTCGATTTCATTACCGGTAAGCCATTGAGAACGCCGCCAATTGTCGCCGAGCTGGTGCGATCCCTTGGTGGCAACTCTTATGCCGCGTGCGTTTGAGAGGCTAGAAACCTGTGGCATCGGGCGCAAAAATTGCTTTGGATTGCGAAGCCGATGGAAAAAACGCCCAGGGGGAACGAAATCATGGTCGCCGTCAGCAAACGACGAAAATTGAAGAAGTCCGCTCCGAAATCCAAGTTTCGCGCGAGTTGGCGAGGGCAATTGCGGTTCGGCCTTGTGTCGTTCGAGGTGCAAGCCATCAATGCCGAAATCAAGGAAAACGCGGAGGTCCATTTCCACCTGCTCCATGCCCCCGACCGGCAGCGGATCCACTACGCGAAAATCTGTCCGGAACACGGCGAAGTCGCCAACAAGGAAATCGTGGAAGGCTATGAGATTGCCAAAGGCCAGTATGTCGAGTTCGACAAGGAAGAACTCGATGCCCTGCGAACCGATCGCGAAAAAGCGCTGACGATCGACGCCTTCGTGGCCACGGACGAAATCGATCCGATCTATTTCGACGGACGGATGTACTACCTCATGCCCGCCGGCGGCGGCGCGGGCGAGCCATACGCACTGCTCGAAGCAGCGATGGAACGCAAGAAACGCTGGGGTGTCGGACAGGTCGTGTTTTCGGGCCGCGAACAATTGGCGCTCGTCCGGCCGTATGGCGGAGTGCTCACGATGGCGATGCTCAACTACGACGCCGAAATCCGCAAACCGTCGGAAATTAAAGGCGAATTCACCCAAGCCAAAACGGAACCGCGAAAATTGAAGCTGGCCGACGAACTTGTGAGCGAATGGCAGACGGGCGATTTCGATTTCAGCCAATATCACGACCGCTATCGCGAAAAAATCAAACAGGCCATCGAGGCCAAGCGCAAAGGAGAAGAAATCCGCCCGCCCGAGGAAGAGCCCCGCGAGGTGATCAATCTCATGGATGCGCTAAAGCAGAGCGTCGCCCGCGCTGGCGGCCATGCGAAGAAATCGTCGGGCGGCTCGAAATCGGCCGAGCCCAAACGCAAATCGCGCACGCCGCGTCGCCGGCGAGCATGAGCGGGACGCCGTGAAGCTTGAGGCTAAGTGTCGGCAGGCTGGAAGCTGCGGCTTTCCCTTGCCACGCTTGATCTCGAAACACTAGCCCGAAGCGTTAGCGAGGGTTTTTTTTGACAGACGAAGCAGGCTACGCCCGACTAACGCCGCCGGTCGATGTCTTGAGACAAAGCCCCGTCGATCACTTTGCTCGCGACGCATCGGGCACTTCGAAGTCGTGGAAGCGATGCGATTCGTAGGCGGCCAGTTTGTCGCCCTCCTGCCGAGCCACGTAGGCGGCCATGCCCGGCAAGCGGTCGACGAGCGCGATTCCTGCCTTCGGCCCCATCACGCCGAGGGCCGTGCCCATGCCGTCGGTTGCGGTGCAATCGGGACCGACGATCGTCGTCGAACTGTGAACGGTCAGGGCGATCCCGGTATGTGGGTTGACGACGTGTGAATAGCGCTTGCCGTCGATCACGGCATGCTGCAATTCATCGCCCGAGGTGGACACGCCGACGTTGCTCACCAGCAAATGCCGGCTCGCGGGCCCCGTCGCATCGAGCGGAGCGACCGCGATGATCCAGCCGGCTTTTCCGGGCGGCGGATCACCGATGCTGATATCGCCGCTGCCGGCCACAAGCGCTCGATTGATTCGCCGGGCTCGCAACACGGCCAGCGCGGCATCGGCCGCATAGCCCTTCGCGATCGCCCCTAGATCGAGGCTCATATTCGGCTTCACAAGCCGCACGGTGTGATGGGCGGAATCCATGTCGAGATTCTTGTAGCCCACCGCTTCGCGGGCGGCGGCCAGATCGTCGGGCGGAGGAAGCTTGCCGCTGCGTCGCGCACGGCGCCACAGCCGTGTGAGCGGGCCGACCGTAACATCGAACGCCCCGTCGGTGGCTTCCGATTTCGCTCGGGCGCGCACGAGCACGCGCCACAGGTCATCGCTCACCGCAACGCCCTTTGCCGCGGGAGCGGTGTCGCTCAAGCGGCACAATTCGCTGCCCGAGTCGTAATCGCTCATGATGCCGTCGATCTGTTTGACCCGCGCAAACGCCGCGCCGGCGGCTTGCTTGGCCGCAGCTTCGTCCGGTGCGTACATCACGATCCGAAAATTCACGGCCATGTGCATTTCCGTGAACTCGAACCGCTGGAGCGACGGCCGCGGCGCCGACCGCGACGCCGGCGGTTGGGCAACCAAATCAGCAGCGACGGAGAACGTCAGACTGGCCAATGCCAGAACCGCGAGTGGAAGGATGGATTTCATAGAATCGTGGGGCGATCTAGACGGAAGCGGCGAAATATCCATCGTAGCCTCCGCGGCACGCGGCAGCCAAACGCGCCGCGCGGGAGTTGTCTGCCGAGCAGCAGACGACTACCATCTTATTTGGCAGGCCTGGATGCCGCACGGCGATCTTTGGGGCGGCTGCCGATCGCAATTCTCCGAGCATGACGATGGCAATTGAATTCGCGTGTCCGAACGGTCACAAACTAAGCAGCCCGGATGAAAACGGCGGACGGATGGCGAAATGTCCCCGTTGTGGCGCGGCCACGCTCGTGCCGAAGCCCGGCGGATCCGGAAAAAATGTTCTCGCAGGCGATGCGTCCCAGGCCGGCGGCAGCGGCAAAGGGAGCGGCAAGGGAAGCGGCAAGGGAAGCGGAACGGCCGCATCGGATTCCGCAAAAGCAGCTGCCGGAGTCGCTTCCGAATCGGCCCTAAAACGGCAGGCGCGAGAGGCGGCCAACGGCGAGGCAGCGTCCGCTAACTCCCCGGGCACGGCCACCGCGAAATCCGCCGCCGGCGACGAACAAATCATGTTTCTCTGCCCAAACGGGCATAAGCTGAATGCCCCCAAGTCGCTGCAAGGCCACGCCGGGCAGTGCCCGCATTGCAAGGCCACATTCCGCATTCCAATGGTCGATGAAGCTCCGGCCGCCGAAAGAGCCGGCGGCCCGAGCGAAATCGACGAATTCGCCGCCTTTGAAAAAGGATTGCTCGAAGCTTCGGGCGACAATGGGCATGCCGCGGAAGGCTATGATATGCTGAGCGCGGTATTGTCCGACCCGCCGGCAGCCGGCGGGTCATTGATTGGCCGCAACGAAGCGATTCCCGCTGGCGCCCATCCGCTTGCCCGGCTCGTCGCTCGGCTTTGGAGCGAGCGGGAGCATGGCGGAATCGTCGAGCTGCATCTGACCGGGGGCGCGCTGCTCGTGCCCGAATGGTTCGACATGAAGCTGTCGCACGACAGCCATGGGCTTTTCGCCGTTCAAGCGGCCGACGGCTCCGTGACGATGACGATCGTTGCGTGGGATTCGGTGCAGCGCGTCGTGGTGCGCGGCGTGATCGGCCTACCCGACGGGCTGTTCGAATAGATCGCCAGGGAGCCTTCGCAGCGCCTTTTCGCAGCGCCTCTTCGCAGCGCCTCTTCGAGCGCTCATTCGTCTTGCGTCAGATCGGCTTCTGAAATCATCGAGAAGCCTTTGTCGGCGAGCGTGTCTTGCCCCATCTCGATATTGTCGACCATCAGGGCAACGGCGGGCCGACCGTGCGGTCGAACCAGAATCGGATAGGCCTGGATAATATTCACCTCGGCTTGCAGCAGCGCGGTGCAAACATGCAATAGGGCCTGATCGCCGGCCGGAAGTTCGACGCCGATCAGGTCGCTTTCGATGAGCGCCAAGCCGGCCCGTTCGAGAATTTCCCGCCCCTGTTCGGGGTGGCTGAGCAGGAAACGAACGAATGCACACTCGGCGGAGTCGGTGATCGAGAGAGCCACGATCCGCACTTTGCTACCTTCGAAGCGGCGGATCACCTCGAGCAGCCGGCCCACACGATTTTCGAGAAAAACAGTGAATTGACGAATCGACGGATAATTGCGCCCGCGCATTGTCGCAAAGCCGGTTCCCGTTCCTTCGCCAATACTCATGACTGCGGGTAACCTCGGGAGAGCAAAATCGAATCGGGCCAGTTACTAACGACGGCCTGATTGTATGGCGGCCAGCGCTTTGCCGTCAACATAATCGGCGGCCCCTCTGCCGGATCATCCCTAGCGAGCCGCCTGCGAGCCGGTTCCAATTACATCGTGCTGATCTTGATGTAGCGAGCCAGATCGGGAAGCATCGTAACGCCAAGAAATGCCAAGAAGCCCAAACACATGAATCCAATTATCCGAGTCATATTGCAAACTCCTTCTGTCAAGAAAAACCGCGGGCAAAATCATTCTATACGAAAGCCATCAAGACTTGGCCCGGAAAATGCAATTCCTGCGCCAAAACCCTTATTCGCCCAAAACGGACTCGCATCAACGATTCGATCCCTCGTGCGCTCTGAACTTCCGATTTCCCTTCACTCATGCTGGCCAGATCGCATCCATCCCGCGGCCAGCGAAACGTGAACGCCACTCCCTTCCCTTTCGGGCACGCAAACGATGAGCCCTAAACCAGAGGCTCCGCCGCGAACATCCGACGAGCCGGATAATCGCAGGCGCCCCGAACCGACGAACAAAATCGTCGAAATGCCCGAGCGCCCCAGCGACCGCGATCCAAAAGACGAAGCAGATCCTGAAGTCCGCGCCGCCTCGGAATTGCCCGAAGAACCCCTGGAAGAACCGCAAAAGCCGTATCGCCAAATCCTCCTCAATGAACTGAACACCGGCTTGGAAGAATTTCACCGCCCGTCGCTGGGCTTGCTTCTCTCTTCGTTGTCGGGCGGGCTGGATGTCAGCTTTAGCCTGCTGTTGATGGCGGCAATGCGGACCGTCGTGCGGCACGATTTTTCCCAAGCCCTGACGACCCTGCTGGTCGCGAATATGTATGCGATCGGATTCATCTTCGTCGTAGTCGGGCGGTCGGAACTGTTCACCGAACATACATCGCGGGCGATGTTTCCCGTGATGAGCGGCTATGCCGGATGGGGATCGCTCGCCCGGTTGTGGACGTTGGTGTATCTCGGAAATATGGCGGGCGTGATGGCGTTTTCGGCCTTGCTGGCCTACGCCGGGCCGCCGCTCAAGATCATCGATTCAGTCGGCTTCGCCGCGATGTCTCGACCCCTGCTCGAACGAACGTGGCTTTTGACGCTGATCGCCGCGGGGCTTGCCGGTTGGCTGATGGGGCTGCTGGCGTGGCTGGTTTCCGCCTGCCGCGACACGGTAAGCCAGATCGTGATCGTGTGGATCGTGACCTCCGCAATCGGATTGGTGGGCTTGCCGCACGCAATTGTCGGGGCCGGCGAGGTGCTTGTGAGCGTGTTCGCCGGACAAGACACGACGTGGGGCGAATTTTTTCCATTCCTGCTTTGGACCACCATCGGCAACGGACTCGGCGGCATCATCTTCGTGGCCGGCCTGAAATACAGCCACTCGACCCGCGGAAGCGAATCTTCCGAGACCGCCGGTGTTTGACGAGGCTATCGCTGCCTCCGGCGGGCGTACAAGCGTTGCAAAATTGGTTCGCGCTTCTCACCGGCAAACTGCGCTTGCCAGTGGCACACGCGCGTCGGTGTGCCACTGGCCGGCGAAGTCGGCCAGTGCGAGCGCCGTTGGGCCTAAACTCCTGAAGAGTAATGCCGGTCGAGATGCTCATCCGCCGACCGGGCTCGGCTCTTTTTTCTGAGTTTCAGCCATCTGCTGCGAAATCGCCGCGGAAAGAGCGGCCGGATCGGATGTGCTGGAGGCGAGTTGCTCGACGGCGTGGCAGCGCACCTTGTGGCCCGCGAAATCCAGTTCCCTCGGAGGCGTCGTGCGGCAGATGTCCATCGCCAACGGGCAACGAGGATGGAAACGGCAGCCCGAGGGCGGATTGATCGGGCTGGGAACATCGCCTTGCAACACGATTCGCTTCCGCCGCCGCGCCGGATCCATCGTGGGTATCGCCGAGAGCAGCGCTTGCGTATAGGGATGCAGCGGCTGGCCATAAAGCCGACTGCTCGGAGCGGTCTCGACAATTTCCCCCAGATACATCACTGCGACGCGGTCGGAAATATATTGCACGACCGACAAATCGTGCGAAATGAACAGATACGTCAGCTTGAACCGCTCGCGCAAATCGACGAGCAAGTTGATAATCTGCGATTGAATCGAAACATCCAAGGCCGAAATCGGTTCGTCGAGCACCAAGAATCGGGGATGCAACGCCAGTGCCCGGGCGACACTGAGCCGCTGCCGTTGGCCGCCGGAAAACTCGTGCGGGTAGCGGTTCATGTAGCGCGGGTCGAGGCCGACTTGCTCGAGCGTTTGCCGCACTTTCTCGGCGCGGTCGGCTCGATTGCCCACGCCGTGCACCACCAGCCCTTCTTCGACGATGCTTTGCACCGTCATGCGTGGATTGAGCGAACCGAACGGATCCTGAAAAACGATTTGCAGGTTCCGCCGCAGGTCGCGCAGGTTGCGGCCTCGCAGATGGGTGACATCGTGCCCTTCGAAGCGGATCGCCCCGGCCGACGGCTGCAAGAGCCGCAAAAGCGTGCGGCCGGCGGTCGTTTTGCCGCAGCCGGTTTCGCCGACCAGGCCAAGCGTTTCACCCTCGGCGATCTGAAAGGAAATATCATCGACCGCCTGAACGTATCCGACGGTGCGCGACAACACGCCGCGGCGCACGGGAAAGTATTGCTTCAGGTGGATCGCTTCAACCAGCGGTGTCGGCATTTTTGGATGAGCTATTCAGGCGAGAGAGTTCGTCAACGTAGCAGGCATACTCCGTATGCCGTCTGCGCTCCGCGGTGCGTTGCGCACAACACGCCGCAGACGGCACACGGAGTGTGCCTGCTACGTTGGGGCAACGGCACACGGAGTGTGCCTGCTATAATCATTCAGCCGGGATGGTACGCCATTTGTCTTTGGTGCTTTCAAAATCGATCTCGCCGGCGAAATGGCAGCGCGCGAACTGGCCGGGCGTGATCTCGCGCAGCTCCGGCTCTTCCGTGCGGCAAATGTCCTGGCGATAGGGGCAGCGCGTGTGGAATTTGCAGCCGGAGGGAAAGTGCAGCGGACTGGGCACCATGCCCGGAATCGTGTTGAGCCGCTCGTGCTTGGATTTTCCAGGCTCCGGACGCGATTGAAACAGACCGACCGTATACGGGTGCAACGGCCGGGCGAACAACTCTTTCACCGCTGCCCGCTCGACGACCTTCGATGCATACATCACGGCCACTTCATCAGCCATTTCAGCGATGATGCCGAGATCGTGCGTGATCATCAAAATCGACATGCCCAGCTCGCTCTGCAATTGCCGCAAGAGATCGAGGATTTGGGCCTGGATGGTCACATCGAGGGCCGTCGTCGGCTCGTCGGCGATCAATAATGCCGGATGGCAGGAGAGCGCCATGGCGATCATCACGCGTTGCCGCATTCCGCCCGAAAGCTGGTGCGGATATTCATCGATGCGCCGCTCGGGGGCGGGAATTTTCACCTGGCGGAGCATTTCGACCGCTCGCTTGCGCGCTTCATGCCGCCCGACGCCTTGATGCAGCCGCACGGCTTCGGCAATCTGCTGCCCGACGGTGAACACGGGATTCAGCGAGGTCATCGGCTCTTGAAAGATCATGGCGATCCGGGCACCGCGAATCTTGCGCATTTCCGGCTCGTCCATTTGCGATAGCACGAGCGGGCGGCCGTCGGCATACATCGTGATCCGACCGCCGGCAATCCGGCCGGGAAACGCCACGAGCCGAATGACCGAAAGCGCGGTGACCGATTTTCCGCTGCCGCTTTCGCCGACCACGCCCAGCGTCTTGCCGCGTGGGATGCGCAGCGAAACATCATCAACCGCCTTCACCACGCCTTCGTCGGTGTGGAAATAGGTTTTGAGATGCTCGATTTCGATCAAGGCGTCGGACATGCGGGGGAAGCGTGAGGGTGAGAGGACGGAGGTCGGGAGGTCGGGAGGTCGGAATTCAAAAGACGGTTGCTGGCTCGCTTGCGGTTTCGCGGTTCCAACGCGCGAAACCGCAAGCGAGCGGCGGGCCGGGAACCAGTTTGTCAATCATATTCGCAGGCGGGGGTCCATGGCGTCGCGCAGGCCGTTGCCGACAAGATTGAAGACCGTGAGCGTGAAAAAGATGGCCAGCGAGGGGAACACGGCCATCCACCAGGAATGGTTGTTGTCGTAAGCCACGCGCAGCAGCGCGCCCCAACTTGGCTGACCCGGTTCGGCGCCGAAACCGAGCAGGCTGAGCGTCGCCTCGGTGACGATGGCCCCTGAAATGCCGAAGGGGATCGACACCAAGGCCGGCGAAAGCGAATTGGGCAAGATGTGTCGGAACAGCACGCGCCAATGCGACGCTCCGAGCGCTCGGGCGGCCAGCGTGTAATCAAGCGAGCGCTGCTTGAGCACTTCGCCGCGCGTCAGGCGCGCGATGCCGGTCCAGCCCGTGATGCCGATCACCACCATCGCGATATAAATCCGCTTGCCACCTTGCTCGCTGGCTTGCGCGCTTTGGCCGAGCAATGCGACGAGCGTCAGAATGAGAAACAGCGTGGGAAACAAGAGCACGATTTCGATGATCCGCGACAGGACCAAATCCATCAGGCCGCCGAAATAGCCCGCCACCGAACCGATGATGATGCCGATCGTCAGATAAATGCTGACGGCTACCACCCCGACCGTCATTGAAATCCGCGTGCCGTAGAGCATTTCGGTCAGCACATCTTCGCCGTTGAAATTCGTGCCGAGCCAGTGCGTATATTGCTCGTTGAATTTCGTGATTTTCTCGGGCGGATGCGGCGACAAATGGGGCGGCTGGAGCCGCGAGGGCAAATCGATTTCGGCCGGACCGAACGGCAACGGCGCGAACAGCCCGTGGTATTGCTGCGGGTTCTGCGACACGTCGGTGGGAAAATCCCGTTCGCCATACGGATCGCCCGGATGCAGCCCTGGGGTGTAGGCCACGGTCATCATCGCGGCCCAGACGACGAAGGCTTCGATCGCCACCAGCGCCAGCCGTTTACGCCCCGACCATCCGCCCAGCCACGCCGACCAATTGCTGAGAATCGCCACCAGGAGCCATGGCAGAAATCCCACCATCGCCATGTTGAACACGGTGTCGATGGCCTGCGACGGATGGAAGATGTGGTAGAACCACGGGTAAATCGTCTTTTGGCCGTCGTGGAACACGAACGGCACATTCGAGGCGATCAGCGGGGCAAAAATCGCCTGCAGCATCAAGCCGCCGACCAGCCACAGGCAAACGTAGGCCAGCCGATTCTTCTTGAATTGCCGCCAGACGATATCGAGATAGGCTTCTCCTTCCCTCATGCCGCGTCTCCCTTGCCGCCGAAGCTGATCCGCGGATCGACGACGACATAGAGAAAATCGGTAATCAGGAAGCTAATCAACGTGACGATCGCTTCGATGTAGAGCAGGGCCATCAGCGTCGGAATATCTTTCTGTTCGATCGATGTCAGCCCGAGGCGACCCATGCCGGGAATATTGAACAAAAATTCGACGAGCACACTGCCGCCGAGCAATTCCGGCAAGAAATTCGAGAACAGCGTGAGAATCGGGATCATCGCATTGCGCATCACATGCTTGACGATCACCTTCGGCCCCGACACGCCCTTGGCCCGCGCCGTGCGCACGTAGTCTTGATTGATCACGTCCAGCACGCTCGAGCGGGCATACATGGCCATGGCCGCCAGGCTGAAAAGCGACAAGCACACGACCGGCAAGAACGCATGCCAGAAATAGTCGAGCATGTAGGGCACGAACGACATCGCATCGGCGTTTTCCGAATGCAGGTCGAGCGCCGGAAACCATTTCAGATAATCGCCGTAGCAGAAAAACACCAGGAACATCATGCCGGCCACGAATGCCGGAATCGAATAGAGGATGAACAGTCCGAGCGAAATTCCCTTGTCGAGCGCTCGGCCGCGATACACGCCGCAAAGGATTCCCAGCGGCACGGCAATCAGATAAATCAGAAATCCCGACATGAACATCAGCGGCGCGGAAACGATAAAGGCTTCCCAAATCTTGCCGCCGACCGGTTCGCGAGTTTTTAGCGCCGATTCGCCGAAGTGAAACGTGACTAGCCGAACGACCATGTAGGCATATTGCGTGTCGGCTACGATGGCCCAAAGCTTCTTTCCCAGGCTGGGCTCGTATTCGGCTTGGTGCAGCTTGTAATGCTCCAACCAGACGGCCGTCGCTTCGTCGACGTCTTTCGCCGACGCGTCGATCGGCAAATCGTATTTGAGCGGCTCGGGGACAAGCTGCTTGAGAATCGTCGAAGCCGCGACTTTGTCGGCGAGCGTGCCCTGGCCCAACAGCCGTTCGGCAAAATAAGCCGGCGCGACCGGCAAATAATCGCTGTCGGCGATCTGGTCGATCTGGGCGAACAGATTGTCGCGCGAGATCACCATCTGCTTCATCGCTTCATCGAAATATTTTGTTGCCTCGGCGTCCGGCTTGGGCAACGACGCTCGATGGCGATTCCACCAGATGCGCCAAGCATCCATGATCGGCTGCGATTCTTCCTCGACCGGATGGATCGGATAGGTAAAGGCAAATGGCCGCGATACCATCCGCGCCAGGCAACGCACGGCGCCGATTCGCAGCGTCATATCCGATTGGGGATCGTCGAGGATCGCGATCGCCGGGCCGACGCCGACCGATCCGATATCGCTGCAAAAGGTGCTGACAAAATGCTCGATGAGCGGCGGCAGCCGTTCCCATTGATCGGGGTGCGCGAGCCGCGATTTGAAATCGGGAATCTTCAGCGACCGTAGAAATCTCAAGCGCTCGGCGGCCGGGGGATTCGCGGCCGGATCCTTTTCCGCCGCGGCAAGGTCTTTCAAATCGGCGCGAACCTGTTCGTTGGAGCGCGCTTCGTAGAACGCGGCGGCGCGGACGCTATCGCGATAATTGCGGAAGTAGCGGAAATTCAACACCAGCGGTTTGTCGAGATGCAGCTCGCGCTTGCGAAGCTCATACATCTCGGAGGTTTCGCCCCCTTGCGGGGCATTGCCGCTGCTCAACTGGTTCGCCACCGGATCGCCGGGGGCCAGTTGCATGATGCAGAACGAAACGATCGTGATTCCGAACAAGGTCGGAATCATGGCTAGCAAGCGGTGTACGAGATACGTGCCCATGCGGGGACTCGGCGCCCAAAAAGTCAATCGCGATTCACGGGCCGCGCGAGGCCGATCCGTGGTCCAAAGGGGTCGGGCACATTTTTCGGCGGAACGATCAATTCAGGTTCGGAACTCAGTGTGGCCGAAAAATGAGCCAGACCCCGCGCTTCATTCGCCCAGCATTCGCGGCTTCGTCGAATACCATTCTCGGATGTCGATGCAGGGTCGAATCTTGTAGAAGTTGACGTTCTTGAGCCGAGCGTCGTAGCCGGCCGTCGCCTTGTCCTCGAACAGAAACGTGTACGGTTGATCGTCGTAGATGATTCGATCGAACCTGCGATACAAATCGGTTTGCTTGGCGGGATCCATCGTCACGCGCAAGTCGGCGATGATCTTATCCGCTTCCGTGTTCTGATAGCCGATCGAATTCGAGCTGTTGGGCACCTCGGCCTGGCTGCTATCCCAAATCTGATAGGGATCGTCCTTCCATGCCATGGCCCAGCCGAGGATGACTGCGTCAAAGTCCTTCTTGTTCATCTTGTCCAGCATCAGCGACCACTTGGCCGGCATAATCTCGACACGCACGCCGATCCTGCGGCAATTATCCTTGAAGATCGTGGCGATGCTTTCGAAGCTGGGGCTGTCGGCAATAATCAGGAGCTGAAACGCCGCATCGACAGGCGAACCATCGATCGTTTTCTTGCGGATCGATTCCCCTTCGGGCACTTTCCAGCCCGCCTCGTCCAACAAGGCACGCGCCTTGTCCAAATCGAAATCGATCGGCTTCAGCGCGGGATCGTTGCTCGGGCTTCCAGGCAAGAACGGACCCGAGATTCGCGTGGCCAGGCCATGATAGATCGTTTGAATGATTTCATCGACGGGCACGGCATGGCTCATGGCCCAGCGAACCCGTTTGTCTTTGAAGAATTCGCGTTTTTCGTTGTAACCGATATAACGGTAGGCCGGATAATCGTAGGCGACGGGCTTGACCTTGCCGGCGACGACATTCGGATTATCCAGACTCTGGAAATACAAATCCTTTTCCGAAATGGCCGACCAGTCCAAGCGATTCTGCAACATTTCCTGGAGCGATGTGTTCGGGTTGCTGATGCAGCGATAGACCAACTTGCTGAAATAGAATGGTGCGCCCCAATAGTTGGGATTCCGCTCGAGCACGACGCGCTCGTTCTTTTTCCATTGCTTGAAGATCAGCGGACCGGTGCCGCACATCTGCTGATTGCACCAATGATGATTGAATCCCTTGGCGAATTCCTCCGACGAGACATCGAGCGAGATCCGATCGCCGTTGCGATCGACGGAGAACACGTGCCGTGGAATGATGGCGACGCCGAGCGTGAATTCGTCGGCTTGAAAATAGGGTTTTAGCCATTTGATTTTCACCGCATATTTGTCACCCGGCACAAGCGACACCTTGATCTTGTACGGATGCTCCTTGTCCGCGGCATCGTGGTCTTCGTAGTAGCTGCGCTGGGAGGCGTCTTCGATGTATTTGTTAAGAATCACGTCGAACGTGAATTTCACGTCGCGGGCGGTCACCTCGGTCGGCGGCAATTCCTTGCCGCTGGGCAGCGTGATCGGCTGCCATTTCACCCCCTTGCGAAGATGGATCGTGTATTCACGGTTCGCGGCGTCGTATTCCCATGATTCGGCCAGCATCGGCTTGAACACGTCGGGATTGCTGTATTCGCGTTCGGCCAGCGATTCGTAGACCTCGCGCATGAGCGCCTCGCTGACCGTGTCGTTGGCGGTGATCGGGTTGACCGTGTCCGGGTCGTCAGGATAAGCCAGCAGCAATGTGTCGTCGTCGACCGGAGCCCTTCCGCCGGGCGCGATCTCCCGGTTCGGCGCCGGCACGGGCGATTGGTTCATGAACCCGTTGCCCGGCTTTAGTGATGCCGCAGCGGCGCTCGGCTCATCGGCGATGGCAACGGAGCGATCCGTCGACGAGAAGAAGCCAACGGCCGCGATGATAGCGATTGCCAGCGTGCCGCCGGCCAGCCAAAGGCGAATGTTCATGTCGAAGAACCTCCGGAGTGAAGTCAGGTCGCCGGTTGCCTTAACAAACCTTGTCGGGATCGCCCGCCGCTGCTGCTTCGCCGAGTCGAAAACCAATGCTATGCCGTGCGCCCCAGAGCGTCAAGCGACAAGTTGTTTGCTCGCTTGCGTTTGGCGCTTGCCGAATTGTGACGTAGGTTTGCAACGACGGACTGCGCGACCGACGGATTTCGATTCGCGACAGGCCACGGCTCGCTTGACTACCAACGGTCGAGGACATTCGGATGACAAAGCATCTCTTGGCGATTGTGTTGGTCGGCGGGATGGGGATCGGAATTTCGGCTTCGGCCCGAGCAGAATCCGACGCCAAGCCGACAACGGCCACGGAAAAGCTCCCCACGCCGACGACCGAGGGCGAGCGGCATATGGAACGGGCCGCGCGCGATTTCAGAATCCGAACCTATCAGACGTTTCGCACCGATCGCGCCGAGTATGATCGTCGGCAGGCGCAGGCCGCCAAATTGCAACAGGACTGGGAAGCCGCAGGAAGCGAACAGGACGACCAACCTAAGTTGATCGAATGGTTCGAGCAGGCGACCGCTCGCACGTCGCTGGCGACCGATATGGCCGCCCAGTTGCCGCCACTGCCGACATTCGTCGCCAAACCCCCGAAGCAAAATGACGATAGCGCGGTCGCCGAAACAGGCGCCAAGACGCCGGCCGGTGAAGCTGACACGGTGAAACACGATGCGCATTGGCAATCGAAGTCAGCCGCTGCCTCCTCGACGGTGCCGATGGTAAAATCTCAAGCTGCGAAATCGGGCATCAAAGCGGTGAAAGCGACCATTCTCGGGTCGCCCAAGGAAAAAGCCGGCGGTCCGAATGCAGCGGCAAACGCGGCAATTCCCGGCATCTTCGGCGTCGATCTCGATCAAGCCCTCGACACGCTTTCGAAGAAACTGGCGCCCGCTTCGCAAGGCAAAGGTCGCTGAAGGTCGAGTTCGGCCCTCGGGTGGGTTGCGCGAAGCAGCACGTCGCCCAGCCACGAGATCACTTCGCCTTATCGCTCGAGGCGTCGAGCTTGAACGAATTCAAGAATCGTTCGGCGTCGGCCGAATAAGCGTCGGCGCTCGTTTCGGAATCGACCGTCACGTAGTAGTCGCCGTCGGGCACGATGAAGGTCCGCACGCGCATAAAAGCCTTGCCGGCGTCCTTCGTGTCTTTCTGATAGACTTGCTCGATCCCTTTGGCGTCGGCTAGCGCGATGCGTTTGGTTTTCAGACTGGTGTATCGCGAGTCGACCGGCAGGATCTGTTTTTCCAGCGAATCGAGCCGCGCGGCGATTTCACTGGAAGAATTGTGCTGCGCCGTGAACGTGACTTGGTAGGTAAGCCCATTCGAACTTCGGCATTCGAAATGATAGGTTTGGGGTGCGCCAGCGCCACCTTTTTCGATACCCTGGGGCTGCGTTACGTTGCCGGGAAAATCGGCTGAGAATCCGGCCTTCGAGTCGTGAAACGTCTTCCACGCCGCCGTTCCGCCGCCGCATCCCGCCACCATGAGCAGCGCCGCAATGCAGAAACTGGCGCAGCTTCGGCAGGATCCGGATAATCGGAACGATTGCCGTTCTATCGTGGCCAAGGCCGTTCTCCTCGAACGCGAGTAAGGTTTAATCCGCGGCGGCGTCGCTATCGACGGTTGGTAAGGCTCGGCCGAAAAATAACTTCCGCTTTTCGAACCCTCACCCTCCCGTCTGCCGCCCTTGGAGCCCGCAGCGCTGGCAAGGCAGATTTTATCTCAAGACTTCCCAGCTGGCGCTGCGGGCATCTGGCTGCGGTCGCCGGCGGTTTTGGCTTCGCGCCCACTGATTTCGACATATTCGGCCCCCAGCAGAAGCACGATGCTGCCGTAATTGCACCACAGCATCAGCACGATCAACGAACCGACGACGCCATACGCCGAATAACTGCCGCCGATGAGAAACAGGGACAGCAATTGCCGGCCGATTTCCCAAGCAATGCCGGCCACCAGGGCTCCGCTAACGGCATGCCGCCAGAGCACTCGTCGCTTCGGCAGAAAGCGATAGAGCAGCGTGAAGCAAAGCGTATTCAACCCGGCTCCGACCGCGATCGGGACAAGGCGAAAGAGTGTCGGCCCCATTGGCACTTCGCTGGCATGATGCCCAATGGCCGAAACGACGATCGAGGCGATGAAGGCGAGCAACACCAAGCCGCCCGTCGCCAGCAGCATGAGAAAAGCCCGCAGGCGGACGTAAAGAGCATTGACGACGACGGCCCAAACGCCGGTCTTTTGATTCGGATCATTTTCGACATGCCAAATGCGTCCAAAGGCCGACTCCAATTGAGTAAAGATGCCGATCGCCGCGAACACCAAGGTGGCCAAGCCGAGCGGCCCGCTGACGGGGGCATTCGATTTCACGCCGCTGAGCAATTTGCCGACCTGCTCGGCCAACTGCTTCGAGGTTTGTTGCCCGATGATTTCAACGAATTGCATTTCCCTTAATTGGGCCTGATGCGAAAACTTCATCGCGAAACCGGCGATGGAAATCAGCATCAAGATGAGGGGGAAAAAGGAAAACGCGGCATAATAGCCGAGTGAGGCCGCCCAAGTCGGCCCATCGTCCTCGACCCATTTACTCGCCGCGGCCCAAAGCCTCGGCCAGAATCGGCGTGTAATCCAACGGAGCAACATAGAGGCGGAAAGCGGGAAAGAGGCGTGTGAAGAAGTCGACAAATACAAAGACGCATCTCAGCGATAGCAGATTCTGTACCGACGACGCTAGTCTTTATAGCGATTAGGCCTACGAGCGTGAAACTGCGATCGACGGTCGCTGAAATCCGCCCGCGTGGTCCCGTGCCTCCTTTTGCCAATACCTGGGGGCATTGGACGCGTCTGCGGAAATTTCCGCATTACACGAAAATCTTACAGACGCTAAGATTATCGATGCCAATGGGGTGGTGAGAATACGCCGCCTCGGCCGGTTTGCGCGGCATATAATTTGGCGCAAGCCCGTGTCAAACCTACGCAGCCCCGAGCCCCGGGTTCCCAGAACCACGGGCAAGATTCGATGCCCACCGCGAGCGCTTCGCCCAGGCGCGGCGAATCATTGGCTGCGTTCCCGCCTGACAAGAAGCGATCCCAGTTCGCAGCTATTTTCGCCCATTTCCCACTGAGCCCCCGATGAACGACGTCGATCAGCCGGTAAACAGCCTCAGCCTCTCCTTCGAGGAGGCGCTTTATGCCAATTACGTGCGCGACCCGGATAGCGTCTCGCCCGACTGGAGGCAATACTTCGAGGAGCTGAGCCGCGGCGACCGCTTGGCAAACGGCGCCGGTTCCAACGGTCGCGAAGACGCGAACGGCCACGGTGAAAATGGTGCCGTTGCGAATGGCGATTCAGCATTGGCGGGCAATGGTCACAAGCTGCGACTCGGTCCGCAATTCCGGCCCGGCAGCTTGTTCGCCGCGCCGCCGCGGAAGCGTGCCAGCATCGGCCAGCCGCCTGCTGCTTCTCCGCCGGTCGCCGTCCGCGCTGCCGGCGCGGCAACGGCTCTATCAAAACCAAGCGGCGGCCTGCCGGGCACACCGCTCGCCGCTTCCGCGCCCGACGATGTGGCCATCCTGCAGGATCGCGTCGATCAGTTGATCCGTGCCTATCGCGTCCGTGGCCACATGGTTGCCAACATCGATCCGTTGGGCCGCCCGCGCCCCGAATTGCCCGAATTGGACCCGCGCACGTACGGCTTCACGGAAGCCGACATGAATCGCACGTTTTCGACCGACACGATCGAAGGCCCGCAGGTGATGACGTTGCGGCGGATCCTCGAGCGGCTGTGGAACACCTATTGCCGGTCGATCGGCGTGCAGTTCATGCACATGGACGATTTCGCCGTGCGGCAATGGCTGCAAGTGCGGATGGAAGGCTCGGAAAATCGGCTCACGCTGAGCCGCCGCGAGCAGTATCGCATTTTGATGCATCTCACGAATGCGGCCGTGTTCGAGGAGTTCATCCAAAAGCGATTCTTGGGGGCCAAAAGCTTTTCCCTCGAAGGGGCGGAAACCCTGATCCCCCTCTTGGAAATGGCCATCGAGCGGGCCGGCGAACAGCGGACCGATGAAATCGTGTTGGCGATGGCCCATCGCGGGCGATTGAATGTGTTGGCCAATATCATGGGCAAGAGCCCGCAACAAATCTTCCGCGAATTCGCCGATATCGATCCCGAGCTGCATATCGGCCGCGGCGACGTGAAATATCATCTCGGCCATAGCACCGACTGGGTCACGTCCGGCGGCAAGAAGGTGCACCTCTCGCTTTGCTTCAACCCCAGCCATTTGGAATTCGTCGATCCGGTGGCCATCGGCCGGGTGCGGGCGAAGCAAGACCGAGTCGACGATTTGCGGCGCCGCCGCGGGCTTTGCTTGTTGATCCACGGCGATGCGGCATTTGCCGGCGAGGGCATCATTCAGGAGACGCTCAATCTCAGCCAATTGCAGGCCTATACGATCGGCGGAACGCTGCACGTCGTCGTGAACAACCAGATCGGATTCACCACCAGCCCGTCGGAAGCCCGTTCGAGCACCTATGCCACCGACGTGGCCAAGATGCTGCAGATTCCGATCTTCCACGTCAACGGCGAAGACCCCGAGGCGGTGGCGCAAGTGGTTCGGCTGGCGATGGATTTCCGCCGCGAGTTTCAGCGCGACGTGGTGATCGACATGTATTGCTATCGCCGCCGCGGGCATAACGAGGGCGACGAACCGGCGTTCACGCAGCCGGAGCTCTACCGGGCGATCGAGAAGCATAAGTCGGTGCATGAAAGCTATCTCGATCGGATGCTCGAGCTGGGCGGCATCTCGCGCGAAGAGGCGGAGCATGTCAGCAATTTGCAGCGCGAAAGGCTGGAAAAAGAACTGTCGGTGGCCAAGAGCGATGCTTATGTGCCGCGGAGCGATATCGCCGGATTTTGGGCGTTTTATATCGGCGGCCGCGAGCGCGAGGCGGCGGAGTGCGATACGGGCTTGAAAGAATCGATGCTCCGCGAACTGCTGGAAAAGCAAGCCCGGGCGCCGGCCGATTTCCATCCCCATCCCAAGATTCGCCGCTTGCTCGATCTGCGGCATGAAATGGCCACCGGCAGCAAGCCGCTCGATTGGGCCGCCGGCGAAGCGCTCGCGCTCGCCAGCCTCTCCGTGCAAGGACTGCGCATCCGCATCAGCGGGCAAGACAGCCAGCGCGGCACGTTCAGCCATCGCCACGCGGTGCTCCACGACGTTTACGATGGCCACACCTACATGCCGCTACGTCATCTCGCGGCCGACCAGGCGCCGGTCGAAATCTACAACAGCCCGCTCTCGGAAGCGGGTGTGCTGGGCTTCGAATACGGCTATAGCCTCGATTGCCCCGACGGCCTGGTGGTGTGGGAAGCGCAGTTCGGCGACTTTTGCAACGCTGCCCAGGTGATCATCGATCAGTTCATCGTCAGCGCCGAAGACAAGTGGAATCGGCTGAGCGGGCTCGTGCTGCTATTGCCGCACAGTTTCGAAGGACAAGGGCCGGAACACTCGAGCGCCCGGCTCGAACGCTTTTTGTCGCTGAGCGCGAAGGACAACATTCAGGTCGTGAATCCGACGACGCCGGCTCAATTTTTCCACCTGTTGCGCCGCCAGGTGCTGCGGGTTTGGCGGAAGCCGCTGGTCGTTATGACGCCCAAGAGCCTGTTGCGGAATCCGAAAGTTGTTTCCACGCTGCAGGAATGCGCTGAAGGAAGTTTTTTGCGCGTGATCCCCGACGCCGCGCCGGCCGGCCGGAAGATCAACCGCGTGCTGCTCTGCTCCGGCAAGATTTATTACGAGTTGGAGCAGAAGCGGACGGATCTGAAGCGCGACGACGTTGCGATCGTGCGGATCGAGCAGCTTTATCCAATTCCCAAGGAACCGCTCAAGGCGGCGCTGGCCAACTGCGCCGATCGCACGCCGGTCTTCTGGGTGCAAGAAGAGCCGGAGAACATGGGCGCGTGGCGATTCTTGCGCGGCAATTTCGGCGATCACCTTTTCGACCGTCTTCCCTTGGCCGGCATCTACCGTCAAAGCGCCGCCAGCCCCGCCACCGGCAGCGCCAGCAGCCATCGCCTCGAACAAGAGCAACTGCTGATGGCCGCATTCGGAGAAGGCTGAGGCCGGCGGACCGTCATGGGACGACGGTCACCGATCCGAATTGCCGAAAATGGTCGTCGAACGCAAATGCCCGTTTGACGCCCAGCCGTTGAATTACGGCAAGGCTGACACAATCCGTGAAGCTCCACGCTTTGTCGCGATGGCGCTGGAAAATTAGCCATGCAGCGACAACATCCTCTGTCGCGACCCATTCGAGCCCTCGCCACACTGAGAACTGTTGCTTAGGGCCTGCGGGATGAAGAACTCGGCCCGCGCCAATTGGCCACGTGCTTTAAGAAGCGTCAGCAATTCGTCAAGGATGTAGTCGGTGGTAACCAGCGCCTCATCATTTGACCTCAAGAATTCGGCCGCGGCCGAGTGATAAGCATCGTCCGGCACGAGGGCCGCAAACCAGGCGCCGGTGTCGACAAAGATCATTCGTGAGGCCGTAAATGACTCGGTCGTGATCGCAGTGAGAAAAGCTGTCGGCTGGGCTTCTCTCCGGCATCCGCTCCATTTGATCGAGCAACGCGATTATTGCTTGCTTCTCATCGTCTGTGATTCGATCGATTGGCCCCGCGGTATCGGGCGCCGGCGTCGATACGATCGATAACGAGACAACTTCGTGCTCGCGCAAATGCAGCGGAACTAGCGGTCGCAAGACGCCATTTTCGAAAACGGCTTGAATTGTCTCGTCCATGCCCTAAGAATATCGTGCCGGCGTGGCGCCGTCAAAGAAGCATCGGGCAAACCGCCGCTCATCCGCCCGGCAGCGAGCGATGGAGATGGACATGCCGCCACTTTCCCGCGGTGCGCTGCCATAGCCGAGTCTCTTCAACCGCGACAGTTTTCGGCGCTTCATCCGCCCCCAGGCGCTGCACCAGCCGCACGTAGGCGATCAATGCCGCGTCGTCGCCCAACAGCCGAACGCGCGGCGAGGCCATCGTGTTCTGCACCGGCCGGCCATCCGCGCCGAGATCGAAATAGAACTTGTGAAACGCCATCCCCTCGACCAATTGGCCGCGCGACTCCGGCTCGAAGCAGGTCAGCGCGGGATCGCAAAGTTCTTGATACGCGGGCCAATCCGCCCGGGCGATGGCGTCCAAGAGCCGTTGGTTAATGGCCAGAAGTTCGTCGGTAGTGCTCATTTTGTAACTCGTGGTTGGTGGCCGGACGCGTGAAACCGCAAGCGAGCGAAATTGTCAGACGTCGGCTGGCAGCTCGCTTGCGGTTTCGCGCGTTGCGCGTCTTTCACCCTGTCCCCTCGCCCTCACCCTTGCCCGGCACCAGTCCGAGCCGAACTAACTTCTCGCGGCATTCGTCGCGTTCGCGACAGCGCGTCATGCCGGCCCACGCCGAATCTTGCGCCGCCAGAAAATCAGCTTCATCGGCCGTCGTTTTGTCTTTGGCGGCGAGTTGCTCGACCAGCCGGCGAATCACGTCTTGCTCCGATCGCGTGAGCATCATCGCCCGCAAGCGATAATCCACAAACGCTTCCCACACGAGCGGAAACAACGGTTGCACGACCCGTTCGCCGATCGTCGTGGCATAGCTGCGAATCTCGAATTGGGCATGCGCATCCATCCGCAAAGCGAGAAAATGCAGCAAATTGTGCAAGTCGACCTTCCAATACGCTTCGGTGTAGGTCGATAGCGGCAGATCCTTTCGCGCCTGTTCCCGGGCCACGCCGGCGGCGATGCGCTGTTCATACAACTGCCGGGCCTGGCTTTGGAATTCGGCCTCGCTCGCCGATAGCCGGGCGCCGAGTTCGACGTCGAGCGGATCGCCGCTTCCTTGCCGATTCGTCGCGGCTTGCGATCGCCACGCGTCGGGCGACGTGGTTTGAGTGGCCTCGATCGCCAGCGAATAGCGGGTGCTGTATTCATTCACATTCGCCGTGCGATGCCGAATCCATTGCCGCCAGCAATCCATCGGCACGCGCACCAACAGCTTCAGCTCGGCCATCTCGAACGGCGTGGTGTGCTGATGGCGAAGCAGATAGCGGATCAAGGCCCGATCGTCGGACACTTTGCGGGTCCCTTCGCCATAGCTCACCCGGGCGGCCTGCACGACGGCCTGATCGTCGCCCATCACGTCGACCAACGTGACGAACCCGTCGTCGAGCACCGGAAATTTCTGCCACCGCAGGGCATCGGCTTGGGCCGCGTTGGAATTCATGCGCATCACTTTCGAACGACTCGGGGTCTGGCTCATTTTTCGGCAGCACGAGGAAAAAGCCACCGATCGGCGTCGCCGCCGAAAAATGTGCCTGACCCCTGCCTCGCCACGAGTGACATGCAAAATCACTTTTGCTTCGCCAACAATTCTTCCAACAGCTTGGCCAGCAAAGCCGGGTTGTCGGCCTTCCGCAGATGCTCGATCCGGCTCGCGGGAATTTTGAGCTTCTCGAGCACGGCGACAATCAGTTTCCACCGCCGATCGCGGGCCTTTCCCTCGGCCAGATACAACTCGGTGACATGCTCGCCGAGCTTTTGCAGCAGAATGGCCCCTTGATTGTCGTAGTAGCGCTTGATGACTTTCTGCTGGTATTTCGAAAACTCGGGCATGGCGCGGCCGTCCGTGAAGAGAAATGCTGGGCATCCGTCGGGTGGGGAAACCAATTTTCGCCGCCCAGCGTACCAAAACCGCCCCCGGCGGTCTATCAGACTCGGTGCCAAGCATGCCACAGGAACAAACCGAAGATTCCTCGCGGCGGGCTGTGGGCTATGCCAACAGTTTTTGAATCACCGTACCGCTGACATCGGTCAGTCGGAAGTCGCGGCCCTGAAAACGGTAGGTGAGCTTCGTGTGATCGAAACCCAACAGACGCAACAGCGTGGCGTGCAAATCATGCACGTGGACGCGATCTTCGACCACGTTGAAGCCCAGATCGTCGCTGCGTCCGAGCGTCAGGCCCGGCTTGATGCCGCCGCCCGCCATCCAGTAGCTGAACGCATTGGGATGGTGGTCGCGGCCGTCGGTGCCGCCTTGAGCCATCGGAGTGCGGCCGAATTCGCCCCCCCAGAGCACGATCGTGTCGTCGAGCAAACCGCGCTGCTTCAAATCCTTGACCAATGCCGCGCTGGGCCGGTCCGTGTCCTGGCAGTTTTGTTTCAGATCGTGCGTCAGGTTGCCGTGCTGGTCCCAAGCTTCGTGAAACAATTGCACGAAGCGCACGCCGCGCTCCAGCAGCCGGCGGGCCATCAAGCAGTTGTTGGCAAACGAGGGCTTGCCCGGCGCCGCTCCATACATCTCCAATATCGCTTTCGGCTCCTGCGATAGATCGGCCAATTCCGGGCCGCTCGCTTGCATGCGATAGGCCATTTCGAACGAACTGATTCGCGTGGCGATTTCAGGATCGCCGACGACATCGAGCCGCTCGATATTGAGCGACTTCACGGCGTCGAGCGTGTCGCGCTGCACGGCCGCATCGACGCCGCGCGGATTGGAGAGATACAAAACCGGTTCGCGGCCGCTGCGGAATTGCACGCCGTTGTACACGGTGGGCAGGAATCCGCTGCCAAAATTCGAATTGCCGCCGCTCGGGCCCTTCTTGCCCGAATTCAGCACGACAAAGCCCGGCAGATCGCGCGATTCGCTTCCCAAGCCATAATTCGTCCAGGCGCCGAAGCTCGGACGGCCAAATTGCTGCGAACCCGTGTTCATCAATATCTGCGCCGGAGCATGGTTAAACGCGTCGGTCACCATCGATTTGACGATCGCGATCTGATCGGCGACCTGGGCCAGCCCGGGCAGCAACTCCGATAGCTCGGCGCCGCATTTTCCCTTCGGACCGAATTTGAATTTCGGCCCCAGCAACCTGGCGGTCGGGCTGATGAACGCCGCGCGATAACCGGCCAAAAGCTCCTTGGACGGCAGCGTGCCGTCGAATTTCGCCAATTGCGGCTTGTAGTCGAACAGTTCCAAATGGCTGGGCGCGCCGGCCATGAACAAATAAACGACCCGCTTCGCTTTCGCCGGCAGCGGCGGCTTTTTCGGCGCGAGCGGATCGCCGGGCGCCGTCGAGGTCGAAGCCAGGCCCTCGGCTTCGAGCAGTTGAGCCAGCGCGATCGCGCCGAGCCCCACGCCGCAATCGCGGAAAAACCAGCGCCGCGAAACCTGCACCGGATCGTGGCCAAGCATCTGGCGAAATTGGCAATTCATGGCAATGCCTCGGCGGTCAAACGGTTCGACGGAATCGATTTCACGCCATTATCACTTACGTCCGCGTTGGAGCCAAGTTGCATCTACTGAAACCGGCGGCTAGCGCCTTGCCGCTAACTGGGCTGGCAATGCATGAGCGGCAAGGCGCTAGCCGCCGGTCTCCATAAGCGGCGCTACCGACAAGTCCATCGCAAAACGCGGTCAACGCGTGGATCGCGGCTTGCGTTGCGGGTGGTTCGCGGCGCCGTAGAGAAAGGTCGACACCACTTGTTCGACCACATTCGGCGAGAGCGGGCGCTTGCCGAAGCGGTGCACTTGCCGCAGCGCGCCCAACAGCATCAATGCCGACGAAGACGGATCGGCCACTGCCAGGCTCTTGTCGGAAAGAATCGTTTCAATCCTCCGCGAAAACTCCTTGCGCACGGGCGTCCAAGCAAACGTTTCGTCGCTGGGATTCAACGCCTCGACGCGCTGCAAGAGATCCGAGAGATACGGATGCGATTCGAAAAAATCAAACGCGGCCTGCAAAATCGCTTCGAGCTTGGCCTGCGGCTGCTCGACATCCGCAAGCCGGCGATCCACTTCTTGCAGAATCTGCTCGGCCGCCGTCGCGATCAGCCCGCGATAGAGATCTTCCTTGTCGTTGAAATAACGGTAGATGGTCCCTTTGCCGACCTCGGCCACGGCGGCCAAGTCTTCCATCCGCACTTCGTGGAATCGCTGCTCGGCAAACAGCCGCGCCGCCGCATCGACAATTCGCTGCCGAGTGCCGGCCGTAAGGGTTCGCATGCGTCGCTCAAACGGAAGTTGAGAAGAGTTGCGGTTTGGGGAGCATACTGCGCTAGACGCGGCCTATGCAGAAGCTATAATGTGACTGACCGGTCAGTCTTGTTAAAAAAGTATACCACGGTTCCCGCCCCAACGCGAGCGGGTTTTTTCTTGATCCGCGCCCCAATTGCCGCGGACTTTTTGGATTGCGAAGCATGCAACCTATGCAACGGGTCGGGAATAATTCGGTATCGAATAATCGGCCGCCGAACACTTCGGCATTGCGGCTTACCGCCGCGATTCTATCGGCCGCTCTTCTTTTGCCGCTGGCCGGATTGGTCGGTTGCGAGCGAGCGCAATCGCAGGATATTGCGGCTAAGCCGAAGCCGCCGGAGGTGTTCTTCGCCCTTCCCGAGGTCCATCAGGTCACCGACCATGAAGATTTCACGGGCTTCACCCAGGCTATTCGCACCGTGCAGATCAGGGCTCGCGTGTCGGGGTATCTCGACAAGGTGAATTTCGTCGAAGGCGCGATGGTGCACGAGGGGGACGTGCTTTGCGAAGTCGATCCGCGGCCCTATCAGGCTGCCTACGACAGCGCGGTCGGTCAGGTGCATCTGACGGAAGCCGCTCTGAAGCAAGCCAAGGCCGACAACGCTCGGGCCAAAGGGCTTGCCGGCACCCCCGGCGCCATCAGCCAGCAAGATCGCGATAAATACGAAGCCACGGAAGAGCAGGGCATGGCGCAGATCGAAACCTCGAAGGCCAACATGGCCACCGCCAAGCTGAATCTGGCGTTCACCAAAGTCGTCGCTCCCTTCAGCGGCCGAATCAGCGCTCGCATGGTCGATCCGGGCAATCTGGTCATCGCCGACACAACGCCGCTGACCACGATCGTCACCGAAGACCCGATCTACGCCTATTTCTTCGTCGACGAGCACACGCTGCTCCGGGTTCGCCGCTTGAACGAGAGGAACAAAGTCAAGTCGATGCAAGACACGCGGCCGGAAGTGCAATTGGGACTGACCGACGAAACCGATTTTCCGCACAAGGGAAAAATCGATTTCGAAGACAATCAGGTCGACCAGCAAACCGGCACGCTACGGTTGCGGGGCATCTTTCCCAACGCCGACCGGCTGCTTTCGCCTGGCTTGTTCGTTCGCATCCGCTTGCCGATCGGCGAGCCGCACGACGCACTGGTCGTTCCCGAAGAAGCCTTGGGCACCGATCAAGGGCAAAAATTCTTGTACGTGATCGACGACCACGACGTGGCCCAGTATCGGAAGGTCGAGGTTGGCCAGGCCTATGGCGAAGGGATGCAGGTGATTGCCGAAGGACTGAACCCGGGTGAACGGGTTGTGGTGAACGGATTGCAACGGGTTCGAGCCGGAAATCCCGTCACGCCGAAGCCCGCCCCGGCGAAGGCCGAGGCGGCCCATTCCACGTCGTTGACCGGCGGCGCGGCCCCACCGGCTGAGCCGCATACTCCGATGCCGGCTCAAGCGGCGCCGACTGCGCGGACCATAGGTGGATCGAAATCCGAACCGGTCAAAGCCGCATCGTCGAATCCGGAGCCGGCGAAGCCGCGGAAGTAGCATTCGTGGCATTGCGGGCCGTTCGCCGGTTGCCCCGGCTCGTTCCTTCAGTCTGTAGCCTTAAGCCTGTAGCCTTGCCGTGCTATCCCGATTCTTCATCTCGCGGCCGATCTTCGCCTCCGTGCTGTCGATCGTGATCACGTTGGCCGGCGGGGTGGCGCTGTTCACGTTGCCGATCGCGCAGTATCCGCCGATCGTGCCGCCGACGATTCAGGTGCAATGCAGTTATCCCGGCGCCAGCGCGCAAGTGGTGGCCGAGTCGGTCGCTGCGCCGATCGAACAGTTCGTCAACGGCGTGCAAGACATGCTCTACATGTCGAGCAGTTGCAGCAACGACGGATCGTATAAGCTGGCGGTGACGTTCAAGCCGGGCGTGGAATTGAATTTCGCGCAGGTTTTGGTGCAGAACCGGGTGAATCTGGCGCTGCCGCTGTTGCCCGCCGTGGTGAACCAGGTCGGCGTGACGACGCGCAAGCGCTCGCCCGACATCCTGATGATCGTCACGCTCACGTCGCCCGACAATCGCTACAGCCGCTTGTACTTGTCGAACTACAACTTGATTCATCTGAAGGATGAGTTGAGCCGCGTCGATGGCGTGGGGGACGTGATTCCCTTCGGCACCGAAAACTACAGCATGCGGATCTGGGTCGATCCCGAGCGCCTGGCCGCGATGGGCCTGAACGCCAGCGACGTGACCAATGCCGTCCGCGAGCAAAACGCGCAAGTCGCTTGCGGCCAGATCGGGCAAGCGCCGATTCGCAAGGGCCAGCAAACGCAGATCACGCTCAGCACGCTCGGCCGGCTGAAGGAGCCGGAGCAGTTCGCCGAGATCATCGTCAAGCGGGGCGCCGATGGCCGGCTCGTGCGGATCAAAGACATCGGCCGCGTCGAGCTGGGCCCGCAAAACGAGGACCTCGAAGAGGAACTCGACGGCCGGCCCTGCGCCAACATGGGCATCTTTCAGTTGCCCTACGCCAACGCATTGGAAACGGCCGACCGCGTGCGCGCGAAGATGAAGGACCTCGCGGCGAGCTTTCCCCAGGGCGTGCGCTACGACTTGTGCTTCGACACGACCCCCTTCATTCGCGATTCGATCGACGAAGTGGTGCGGACGCTCTTCGCCGCGGTGGTGCTCGTGGCGATCGTCGTGCTCGTGTTTCTGCAAAGTTGGCGCTCGGCCATCATTCCGCTCGTGGCCGTGCCCGTGGCGATCATCGGCACGTTTGCGGTGATGGCCGCGGTGGGATTCAGCCTGAACAATCTGACGCTGTTCGGATTGGTGCTGGCGATCGGCATCGTGGTGGACGACGCGATCGTGGTGGTCGAGGCGGTCGAGCATCACATTGAAGAAGGGATGTCGCCCCACGACGCCACGGTGCAAGCCATGCGCGAAGTGTCCGGCCCCGTGATCGCCGTGGCCCTGGTGCTCACGGCCGTGTTCATGCCGTGTACGTTCATCTCGGGAATCACCGGCTCGTTTTTCAAGCAGTTCGCCGTGACGGTGTCGGTTTCGACGGTTATTTCCGCGTTCAATTCGCTGACGCTCAGTCCGGCATTGGCGGCCATACTTTTGAAGCCGATCGACGCCAAGAAAGACCTCCCCGCGCGCGCGTTGGACTTCACGTTCGGCTGGTTTTTCCATCTGTTCAACTGGAGCTTTACCCGCGCGACCAACGCTTATCTCCGCATCGTCGGCATGATGCTGCGCAGCAGCGTGATCGTGCTGGTGTTGTACGGCGGGCTGCTGCTGCTGACGCAATGGGGTTTCAACCGGATGCCGACCGGCTATCTTCCCAATCAAGACAAGGGCTATTTGCTGATCTCGGTGCAGTTGCCCGACGCGGCCTCGGTCGAGCGCACGTCGGCGGCCGTGCGGCATATCCGCGCGCTGGTCGAATCGACCGAGAAAGACTGCATCGACCACATCATCACGATTTCCGGGATGTCGTTTACGCTCAACGTGGCTGCTCCGAACGCCGGCCAGTTTTTCATCATGTTCAAGCCGTTCGACCAGCGGCAGGATCCGAAATACTATTACGAGGCGGTGAAGGAGCGGCTCACCAAGCTGATTGCCGAGCAAGTGCCCGAAGCCAAGGCGATGCTTTTCGGTCCGCCGCCGTTGCAGGGTCTGGGCAACGCCAGCGGTTTCCGCATCATGGTCGAAGACCGCGGGGATCTCGGCTTGAACGTGCTGGAGAAAGAAACCAAGCATTTGGTGGCCGTCGCCGCGCCGGCGCCACCGGCAGCTCATCCCGCCGGCGCTGGATCCGCGGGGGGCAAGCAACCGGACGCCGCTTCCGCCGCCACAAGCGCTGCGGTCAAACCGGCCGTCAAGCCGGCCGTCGCCGAGCAATCCTCGAAAGCCGATCCGCCGAAGCCGCCGGTCTCCGACGAGGAGCAGCGGCTGATCGACATTGCCCATAAGAAGCTGCGGAGCACGTTCACGATCTTCAGCGTGAACTACCCGCAATTGTTCGCCGAGCCGGACCGCGATCAATGCCAGGCAATGGGCCTGAATATGTCCGACGTGAACGGCACGCTGCAATCCTATCTCAGCGCGCAATATATCAACGACTTCAATCGCTTCGACCACACCTGGGAAGTGATCGTGGAGGCCGACGCCAGATTTCGCAACCGCGTCGACGACGTGCGGCGGCTGGAAGTCCGCAATTCCTACGGCAAGATGGTTCCGCTCGGTTCGACCGACAGCATCCGTCTGACCAGCGGCCCGCTGGTCGTGACGCGTTACAATCTCTATCCGGCCTCGACGATTCAAGGCGATTGGCCGCCGGGCGTCAGCTCCGGCGAGGCCATTTCCGCGCTCGAGAATCTATCCGACGCCGTGTTGCCGAAGAAGATGAAATGCGAATGGACCGAGATCACGTTCCTGCAATTGATCGCCGAAAACACCGGCATGATCATCTTCACGCTGGCCGTGCTGCTGGTGTTTCTGGTGCTGGCGGCGCAATACGAAAGCTGGTCGCTGCCGCTGGCGATCATCATGGTCGTGCCGATGTGCATCCTGAGCGCGATCATCGGCGTGTGGATCAAGCATTCCGACATCAACATCTTCACGCAGATCGGGTTCGTCGTGCTGGTTGGGCTGGCGTGCAAGAATGCGGTGTTGATCGTCGAATTCGCCAAGCACAAGCGCGAGCACGGCATGTCGCGCCGCGAGGCGACGCTCGAAGCCTGCCGCCTGCGGTTGCGGCCGATCTTGATGACCAGCTTCGCATTCATCCTCGGCGTGGTGCCGTTGGTGTGGTCGACGGGGGCGGGCTTCGAAATGCGGCGGGCGCTGGGCGTGGCCGTGTTCAGCGGCATGTTGGGCGTGACTTTTTTCGGCATCTTCCTCACCCCCGTGTTCTTTTCGGTGATCGATTGGGTCGGCACGACGCCGGCGCTCCATTCGCACATGGCCCACAAGATCAATCATGTCTTGCTCGGCGTGTTCGCGCTCGGCTATGTTCGCCAATTCGGCCGCTGGACACGACGGACGGTAGGGGCCAAGGGCGAGAGGTTAGGGGCGAGAGCCGAGGGGCGCGGAGCGAGGGGCGAGGAAAGACGGCATGGTCGCAATGGCGTTGCCGCGGATGCGCCGATCGCGATTGCCGACGGCAATGGGTCCGAGCAATCCGCGCAAAACGGACATTTCGCGCCGATCGGGCAGACCGGCCATGCGACCGCCCATGCCCCCGCATCCGGCACGAACGGCCATCCTTCCAACGGCCACCCTTCCAACGGCCACCCTTCCAACGGCCAATCGTCGAATGGTCATTCTTCGAACGGCAACGATTCTCATCAGGCGCAGCGAAACGGTGAGGCCACCAACGGCCACCCCGACCCGTTTTCCGACGTCGACCCCGACCCCGATCCGGATCCGACTGCAAGCTAGCTGAACCGCGGCTAACCCCAACTTCCCAGTTCTTTGTCACTCGCCCCTCGTCCCTAGCCCCTCGCCCCTGTCTCATGTTTTCCCGCTTTTTCATCGATCGGCCGATCTTCGCCTCCGTGTGTTCGATCATCGTCACGCTGGGCGGCTCGATCGCGCTGTTTACGCTCCCGATCGCGCAATATCCCGACATCACTCCGCCGACGGTCGAAGTTTCGGCCATTTACCCCGGGGCGAATGCCCAAGTGGTCGCCGACACCGTGGCCGCGCCGATCGAGCAGCAGGTGAACGGCGTCGAGAACATGATCTACATGTCGTCGCAATGCACCAACGACGGCATGTACACGTTGACGATCACGTTCAAAGTGGGCACGGACCTGAATATCGCGCAGGTGCTGGTGCAGAATCGCGTGTCGCTGGCCAATCCGGTGCTGCCCGACTTGGTGCAGCGCCGCGGCGTGCTCGTGAAGAAGAAATCGCCGGCGGTGCTGATGATCATCAATCTGTTTTCGCCCGACGGCAGCCGCAACAATCTCGATCTGAGCAATTACGCCACGATCCAGATTCGCGACGAATTGGCCCGCTTGCCGGGCGTCGGCGACATCACCTATCTCGGCCAGCGCGACTACAGCATGCGGCTTTGGCTCGATCGCGACAAGCTGGCCTCGCGCAATATCACCGCCTCCGACGTGATCAATGCCGTGCAGCAGCAGAATGTGCAAGTCGCCGCCGGCGAAATCGGCCAGCCGCCGGTGCCCAACGGGCAGGTTTTTCAATACACGATGACCACCCTCGGACGCTTGGCCGACGCCAATCAATTCGGCGCGATGATCATCAAGACCGGCGCCGATGGCCGGATCGTCCGCATGCGCGACGTGGCCAAGATCGAACTCGGCGCGCAAGGCTACGACCAAACCTGCACGCTGAACGGACATCCGTCGGTCGCTCTCTCGCTCTACCAACTTCCCGGCTCGAACGCGCTGCAGACGGCCAAGCTGGTGCGCACGAAGATGGACGAGCTCAAGCGGCGATTTCCTCACGGCATCGACTACAGCATCGTCTACGACACCACCCCCTTCATCAACGAATCGATCAACGAGGTTTTTAAGACGCTGCTCGACGCCGTCGTGCTGGTCGCGCTGGTCGTATTGGTGTTCCTGCAAAACTGGCGGTCGGCCATCATTCCCCTCGTGGCCGTGCCCGTGGCCATCGTCGGCACCTTCGCGGCCATGGCGGCAATCGGGTTCAGCTTGAACAATCTCACGTTGTTCGGCCTGGTGCTGGCGATCGGAATCGTCGTCGACGACGCGATCGTGGTCGTCGAAGCGGTGGAGCATCACATCGAGCACGGCCTCGCGCCGCGCGAGGCGACGATCCGCGCGATGGAGCAAGTTTCCGGGCCGGTGATCGCGGTCGGACTGGTGCTCAGCGCCGTGTTCATCCCGTGTGCATTTATCACGGGAATCACGGGGCAATTCTTCCGGCAATTCGCGCTGACGATCGCCGTGTCGACGGTGATTTCGGCTTTCAATTCGCTGACGCTCAGCCCGGCGCTCGCGGCCATTTTGCTGCGGCCGCGGGAAAAGGGCGTGTATCAGGCGTTGCCGCGGATCGCCTTTCTGGCTCTCGGAGGCTGGGCGGGCTGGCAGTTTCTGGCCCCTTGGCTGCTCAAGCTGGCCGGTTCCAGCGATTGGATGGAGATGCACGTCGGTGCCGCGCTGGCCGGCGTCGCGCTCGGTTGGCCGCTCACCGCGCCGCTCAATCGAATTCTCGGCTGGTCGTTTGCGCTGTTCAACCGGGGCTTCGATTATTCCACCGGCATTTACACTCGCGTCGTGGGCATGTCGCTGCGCGTCAGCGCGATCGTGCTGTTGCTCTACGGTGGCTTGCTCTGGCTGACCTATGTCGGTTTCGTAAACACTCCGACCGGGTTCATTCCCAGCCAAGACAAGGGCTACTTGCTGGTCAACGTGCAATTGCCCGACTCGGCGTCGGTCGAGCGAACCGAAGCGGTGATGCGGCGCGTCGAGGCGATCGCCAAGAACGAAAAGGGCGTGCGCGATCGCGTGGCCATCGCCGGCCAATCGATCCTGCTCAACGCCAATTCGCCGAATTTCGGCGCCCTCTATCTGATGCTCGACGATTTCCACGATCGCACCGATCCGTCGCTCTCGGGCGATGCCATCGCCGCGCGGCTGGAAAAGAAAGTGCAGGATGAGATTCCGGGGGCGGTGGTCAACGTGTTCGGCGCTCCGCCGGTCGACGGGCTCGGCACCGCCGGCGGTTTCAAGATCATCGTCGAAGATCGCGGCGACAGCGGTTTGCCCGCCTTGCAACACATCGCCGACAATGTCGTCGAGCAGGGCAACGGCACGCGCGGCTTGCAGGGCTTTTTCACCAGCTTCCGCGCCAATACTCCCTGGCTGTTTCTCGGCATCGATCGGGCCGAGGCCGAGACGATGGGCGTCTCGATGGGCGAAGTGTTCAACACGCTCGAGGTCTATCTGGCGTCGCTGTATGTCAACGACTTCAACCGCTTCGGCCGCACGTGGCAGGTGAATCTGCAGGGCGACTCCAAATTTCGCAAGCAGCTCGACGACATCAAGCAACTCAAGATCCGCAATGCGACCGGCGGCATGGTGCCGCTCAACACGCTGCTGACGACCCACGAAGTCGATGGCCCGGTGATGATCGTGCGCTACAACATGTATCCGGCGGCCGCCATCAATGGCTCGCCGGCGCCCGGCACCAGCTCCGGCCAGGCGATCGCGCGCGCGGAAAACGTCGTCCGCAAGGGGCTCGAAGATTATCCGGCCATGCGCAGCGAATGGACCGAGTTGGCGATGCTGCAGCTTGAAACCGGCAACACGGCGATGCTGGTGTTCGTGCTCGCGGTAGTGCTGGTGTTCCTCGTGCTGGCCGCGCAATACGAAAGCTGGACGCTGCCGCTGGCGGTGATTCTGGTCGTGCCGATGTGTTTGCTGTGTTCGATTGCGGGCGTGATTATCGCCCACATGGATATCAACATTTTCACGCAGATCGGCTTCGTGGTGCTCGTGGGGTTGGCGTGCAAGAACGCGATTTTGATCGTCGAATTCGCCAAGGCCCAGCGTGAGGCGGGCGTGCCGCGGCATCAGGCCACGCTCGAAGCCTGCAAGCTGCGATTGCGGCCGATCATGATGACCAGCTTCGCGTTTATCTTGGGCGTGGTGCCGTTGGTGTTGGCCGAGGGGGCCGGGGCCGAAATGCGGCGCACGCTCGGCACGGCCGTGTTTGCCGGGATGCTGGGCGTCACGCTATTCGGCATCTTCCTGACGCCGGTGTTCTTCTACGTATTGCAGTGGATGAAAGACCTGCGCGAATCGCCGGCCGAATCGCGCCGCGACGATTGAGGGCGCCCCAAGCCCAGGGAAGGCGGCCCACGACCGCTCGATTGGAGAATGCCCGGCCCGCCTTCCCTGGGCTTATGGCGCGGCCGGCGGACCTTCATCCACTCCCTCCGTTTTCCAAACGCCAAGCCAGGCGCCCTCCTCGGCGTGACGAATGATATAGCGAAACGTATTCAACTGATGTTCGCGGTCGCGAATCTCCACGGCCTTGCTTCGAACGGCCCAAAGTCTTCCCTTCCAGCCACGATCGTGGAGCAGTAGTGTTGCATATCGCTTGGCTCGACCTGTCAATTGCCGCTGCCGGCCGCGCGGAAGCTTCACCAACAGATGCGCGTGCTGAGACGCGACCGCGGCCGCCAATAGCCACGCACCCGAGCGTGTCAATTCCTGCCACAGCGATCGCCCGACAAGCGGCCGCCACCTCGGCGTCAGAACGACCGGCTGCTGCACGAGTAGTTTGCGGCTGAGCCGTTCCAGCTCGGCGAACTCGCTTGGTGGTGGCGGATTCTTGTAATCGCCGACGACATGTTCTCGATGGTGGCGAGTGCGAAAACCCCGCGCGTCGCCGCGCAACCAAGCGCCGTAGGTGGTAACCACGATGTGATACCAAACTCGCGCATCCGGCGGCAGGATCGCACCCATAACAATCATTCTCCAAGCCCAGGGAAGGCGGCCCACGCCCGTTCCAATGGAAAACGCCCCGCCCGCCTTCCCTGGGCTTTCTCCGTTCCAATGGAAAACGCCTCGCCCGCCTTCCCTGGGTTTTGCGAGCCATTTGAGGGAGCGGCCATCGCCCGCGATTACAATTTGCTCCAATCGATCGGGTGCCCGTCGTTTCTTAGAATCAGCCAGCGGAACATTTCAGCATCGATATTCTTCCTGATCGTATGCACGCTGCCGTCGGCGAGTGCCGCCGCAAAGCCATCGGGGCCGATCGTTCCCAATCCGGCCAGCGGCTTTTGCGGGTCGAAGTCCATGTCGTCGGGCTTGGTCCAGATGACGGCTTTGTCTTCGCCGACTTCGAGAATCAAGAGCGTGTTCGACGTGCCGTCGCGAATTTCTGCGAACGTGATTTCCTTCGCGCCATCGAAGATCGTGTCTTTGCCGACCGGCACGACGTAGCGCGTTTGGCCTCCGGCCAGCTTGCTATCGGGATCTTTGAAAACCGCCGGCATTTTCGCGATGAGCGGCTTGTTGTGCTCGCTATCCCAGGGTTCGTCGAGATGAAACTGCCTGAACAGATCCATCTGATCCAGTTGCGGGAGCAGGTACACGCGCCAGCTGAGCAGCGGTTTGCCGTCTTTCGAATAAATGGCATGGGCCGGGAAGTGCTGGTCCTGGACCTCGCGCGAGAACATCGCCAATGCGAGTTGCTTGAGATTGGTGATGCTCTGCATGCGAAACGAGGTCCCCTTCGCGGCATTGATCGCCGGCATCACGACTTTTCCCGCGAGCGCATCGAGCGTGCCGAGGTTGCCGATTTCGACGGTCACCTGCTTGCCGCTTTGATGTGGCACGAGCCCATCGACGAGCTTGGCGGCCAAGGCAGTCGCGTACTCGCGCGATTCCCGTTGTTCGGCCGGCATGGTTTCATCGGGCGCGCCTTTCAGGGCCGGCAAAAATGCTTGGCCCAATTGCTGAAATGCTTTGATCATCGCGGCGATTTTTTCGGCTGCCGCTTCGTCGTTGCCGATGAGCATCAGCTTCAACGAGATTTCCGGGTTCGTGCGGACGCTCAGTTTCGCGGCCCGCAGCAGATCGGGTAATTCGCTCACCGGCTTCAGCGGGCCGGGAAAGGCCTGTGGAGGCAAATTCCCCGTAATCATTGCTTTCGCCGCATCCGTGTTGGTGAAAATGATCGTGGCATCGGCGGCGGGTTCGACGCCCGCGAGCGCGGAGATCAACAGCGATTTGGCCCCCTTCGCGGCGAAGACCTTGGGTAGCCACGAAAGGTCTGCGGAAATGAACGTTCGCTCATCAAGGAAGTAGATACCGAAGTCGCCGCCGGGGGCCGAATTCGCCGGGGAGCCCTCCGACCGGTAATACTTGTGGCCCTCGATTTCCGCTTCCTCGGCTTTTCGCGGACCCCAGATTGCGGCGAGCAGTTCGGCTTTGTCGATCGGTTTGGACAATCGAAATATGCCGCCCCCCTGCGGCTCTCGATGGCCGCTTTCGGCCGGCGGCGCCATGAGCACGACCGCCTCTTCGACATCGAGCGGCGAGCAGCCGAACCGGCGCCCCATCTGCTCGGCAAAACCCTTCATATCGAATTTCGCCAACGCCTCGCTCGTCAACACGCGCTTTGGATAAAGCACCGCCGCGGCAAAGGCGTCGTCGGGAATCAAGCCCGTCCAGATGGGTGCGGTCGTCGGCCCCGGCGGCTCGTCAGCCGCGCGAGCGTACAGGCTGCTCAGACCAACGGCGGCCAGAACAATCAGACTTGGCGGGAGCAAGCGACAAATCTTCATTTGAATTTCTCGTTGTGAAAGGGGCGTAGGGCAACGCGAGGTGATCGCCAAGATCAAAGCTTGCTCTGGTCGATCGATTTGCCGTCGTTGCGGAGGATGAGGCGGCGGAAGGTTTCGGCGTCGATCGTCTTGCGGAGGTTTTGCACGTGGCAATCGGCAAAGCAAGCCGGGATGCCGCCGTCGTCGATCTTGCCCAGGCCGGCCAGCGGCTTTTGCGGGTCGAAATCCAAATCGTCGGGCTTGGTCCACACGACCGATTTATCCTCGCCGACCGCGAGAATCAGCACCGTGTGCCACGTGCCATCGGTGATCTGTGAGACTGAGACTCCTTTATCGCCGTCGAAAATCGTGTCTTTGCCGACCGGCACGACATAGCGCGTGTGCCCCTCGGCGAGCGGCTTGCTGCCAATGGTTTTGAAAACCTCGGGCATTTTCGCGATCAGCGGCTTGTTGTGCTCGCTGTCCCACGGCTCATCGAGATGGAATTGCTTGAACAACTCGCCTTCGTCCAAATACTGCAGCGCATACACGCGCCAACTCAGCAGCGGCTTGCCGGCTTTGGAAAAGATCGCGTGTGGAGGAAAATGGCCGTCGGCGCTTTCGCAATTCAATAGCGCGAGGCCGAGTTGGCGGAGGTTGTTCGTTTTTCGATAGCGTTCCGCAGTTTTCCGCTCGGCGGCGGCCTGGGGCAAGATGAGTTTCTCGACCACCGATTCGACGCTGCACACGTCGTCGATTTTCACGGTCACATGCTTGCCCGATTTTTGCGGCACAAGGCCATCGGCAATTTTGGCGACGACTTTCGCGCCCAATTCTTGCGCCTGCCGCGTTTCCTCCGGAGCGCCGGGCGGCGGCGCCATTTGCAATATCGGCAGCAATTGCTGCTTGACGCGCTGTTGCAGGTCTTTGACCCCTTGCGCCAACTTGTCGGCAGCGGCCTCGTCGGCGCCGCTGAGCGAGAGCCGGAAGGAAATTTGCGGATCGGTGTAGACGGACAACCTGGCCGATTCCAGCGCGCCAAGCGCCTCGACAATCGGTTGCATCGCGCCGCCGATCGGCGGAAGTTCGTTCAAAAGCGATTGTTTGGCGCCGTCGGTGTTGGCATAAAGAATCGTCCCTTCGGCATCGGGATCGACCGTCGCCAGCGCGGTGATCAATGGCGACGTGGCATTCTTGGCCGTGAGAATCTTTTCCAGCCATGGCTCGTCGGCAACGATGAAAACCTGGTCGCTGAGAAAGCAGATCACCGGCTCGCGGTTGAATCGCTGCGGGTTGGCGGGATCTTTCGCGGCGCGGAAATATTTGTGCCCGGCGATCTCCGCTTCTTCCACTTTCGAGTGCCTGAGGATTTTTCCGGCCAGCTCGGTCTTGGGCGTCGCCGTTGCGAGCCGGATGACCATTGCGTGCTGCACGTCATTGCGCAAATTCGGTTTCTGCGGCGCTTGCGGCGGCCCTATGAAAAAGACCATTTCTTCCACTTGCCAGGGATTAAATCCATCCCGGGCCATGTCGGCAAAATCGAGCTTGTCCTTCAAATCGAACTTGGCCAGCCGCTTGTCCATGAGCACCCGCCGCGGATGCACCGACATGGCAAAGAAGGCGTCGTCGGGCACCAGGCCGGCTTGCAATGCCGCTTCGCCCCGTGTCAGGCCCTGGTTCGAAGCGTGAGCCTGCCAGACTGCCAATGCAAGTGCCCCGCAAACGAACAGGCCGCAAGCGATCCTGCGTCGAATAGACATCTGAGATTCTCCAATGTGCCCGTTTGAGATGAGAAAAGATTCTGTCGAGAAGCGGCGACGATCCTGTTGGAGTTCACGCTGCAGCGTGTTGCCCCCTGTTGGAGTTCACGCTGCAGCGTGCCGCGAGCAACACGCTAAAGCGTGGGCTCCAACCATCCGATGCTAGCACGCAACAGCATTCACATTTCGCAACTGTTCCGCGTGGCTAAAGATCCGGCCCGCGTATGCAAATAGCGGCGCAGTCGTGGCATTTGGTAAACGGGGCGCGCCCCGCGAGTTTCCAATTTATAACCTGTCCACGCGGGCGAATGCAATTTACTGGCTTGCATTTGGCCGCCGCTTGCCTGCGGAGCATTCGAGTGACATAATTGAATTGTGGACTTCGTTTACCGCTTCAAGGAATTCGGGGGGAGGAGGATTCTATGAGACGACTGCTGAGTGGAGTTCTGGCGTTTGGAATCGGCATGGCGGCGCTGGCGGCAAGCGAAGCCAAAGCACAGGTGGTCTACTCGACCTACTATGCGGCCCCAGCGGCGACGTACTATGCCCCCGCGACGACGGCCTATTACGCTCCCGCGACGACGGCATACTACGCTCCCGCGACAACGGCGTACTATGCTCCCGCGACAACGGCGTACTATGCCCCTGCGACCACCGCGTACTATGCGCCTGCGAGCACCGCGTACTATGCCCCGGCGACGACGGCCTATTATGCACCCGAAGTGACGCCAGCCTACTATGCCGCCCCGGTCACGTCGTACTACGCTCCAGCCCCGGTGACGTCCTATTACGCTCCCTCGGTGACGGCCTATTATGCGCCGGCTCCGTATGCGGCCTATTATGGTCCGTCGGTCGGTGTGGGCGTAAGCGTCGGAGTGCCGGTTTACTATCGGCCGCGAGCTTATGTGCCGGGCGAGCCGGTGCGAAACTTCTTCCGGGCGCTGTAGTCGTTCGGCTAAATTCGGGCGAACGCCTCGTATTTCGGATCGGTCTTTTCCACGCCGGAAAGGACTGATCCTTTTTTGTTTTGACGCCGGCGGAGAATGACTCCGCGTTTCGCCTAGAATTCCTTGCCAACGCATCGGGCTAGTATTCCGTCGGCGACCGGACACGCCATCGATTGGCTGGTGCGGCCACCGGCCGCATGCGTTCGGTCTTCCGCACCTCACCTCACAGCCTCACAGCCTCAAGCCGCAAGCCTCACACGTAAGTGTTGATTAAATTTTCCAGCATTTCTTGGCGGCCGCTGGTGTTCGGCGTAATGTCGCCTTTTTCGAGCATGTATCGCTCGAGCGAGGCAAACGTGGCTTTGCCGCTTTCGATTTCGCCGCCGATGCCGGCTCCCCACGAGGCGTAGCGCTCGCGGACGAATTTTTCGAGCGCCCCCTCGGCCCGGATCGCGGCGGCAATCTTCAGGCCGCGGGCGAAGGCGTCCATTCCGCCGATATGAGCGTGGAATAGATCGACCGGCTCGAAGCTTTCGCGCCGCACCTTGGCGTCGAAATTCACGCCGCCGGGAGCCAGGCCGCCGTATTTCATCACCGACAGCATGCACGTCGTCGTCAGGTAGATGTCGGTCGGGAATTGGTCGGTGTCCCAGCCGAGCAACAGATCGCCGGTGTTGGCGTCGATCGAGCCCAAAAAGCCTTGGCTACCGGCATATTCAAGCTCGTGCTGCATCGTGTGGCCGGCGAGCGTAGCGTGGTTGGTTTCCAGATTCAGCTTGATGTGCTTGGTGAGATCGTAGGCGCGGAGGAAATTGATGCAGGCGGCCGCGTCGAAATCGTATTGGTGCTTCGTCGGCTCCTTCGGCTTCGGCTCGAAATAGAATTGGCCGGTGAAGCCGATTTGCTTGGCGTAGTCGACCGCCATGTGCATGAAGCGGGCCAGATGGTCGAGCTCACGCTTCATGTCCGTGTTCCAAAGGTTCTGGTAGCCCTCGCGGCCGCCCCAGAATGTGTAGCCCGAGCCGCCGAGTTCCTTGGTCACCTCGAGCGCTTTTTTCACCTGCGCTGCGGCATAGGCAAACGCATCGGCATTCGGGCTGGTTGCGGCGCCGTGCATGTACCGCGGGTTGCTGAACAGGTTGGCCGTGCCCCAGAGGAGCGAAATTCCGGTGCGCTGCTGCTCTTCCTTCAAGACGCGCGCGACGGCGTCGAGATTCTTGTTCGAATCGGCGAGCGTTTTTCCCTCGGGAGCGACATCGCGGTCGTGGAAGCAATAGAAGCGATTGCCGAGCTTTTCCATGAACTCGAAAGCGACGCGAACCCGGTTGAGCGCGTTGTCGACCGAGTCTTGCGCCCCTTCCCACGGGCGCTGCATCGTGCCGGGGCCAAACGGATCGCTGCCGGTTCCGCGGAACGTGTGCCAATACGACACGGCGAAGCGAAGATGGTCTTTCATCGGCTTGCCTTCGACGACTTCGTTTTCGTCGTAGTGGTGGAAGGCGAGCGGATTCTTGGATTTTGGCCCTTCGAAGCGAATTTTTTGAACGTCGGCAAAAGCGGTCATGTGGATTCCCGTCGACAGAAAATGATTCTTATTGGCAACCGATTGAGAATTGAATTGCTGCCCTCCGACAACCGATACAGGCGACCTGCCGTCGGGCGGTGCGGCTCGATTTGGTGATCCCACAACCCCCGAACGGGCATTATCGTGGCAAAAAAAGATGCCGAACGCAAGGATGGGAACCGGGACGGCACTCACTGCTAGAATTGCCGGCCGCGGCACCAACCGAACCGGCCCAGCGCAACGCCAATTTCCCCTCGCTCCATGCGGGAGAGGGGCCGTGGGCGAGGGGGCGTTCGCCGCTGTGCCACTGGCCAGCGCAGTCGGCCAGTGCGAGCGCTGCGGCAGTGCCGGATGGCCCAATGATCGTAGCCGGCCGAAACGCGATACGGCTGGGCGTGCATCGCCGCGTTGCATGGGCCAAGCAACTCGCACATCACACTGGCAGACCGCGCTTGCCAGTGGCACACATCCGGCCATTGCTGTACCGGCGGTTAGCGTGTTCGCGCGCAGGAGTTGGGTCTTCAAAATTCGAGAACGGCTGTTCGGTCGAAGGCGTGGAAAGTTTCCATGGGCACTTTTCGAGGCTGCTGGCCAGTCCGTGCGTATTCTGCGGGTCCGGCACGGCGCTCAAGACGCAATTCGACGAGCCGATCTTACGGACTAGTCCTCCGCTTTTCGCGCGAAGGCAATTGGCGCGACGAAGTCATCCACGAACGGCTGTCTGAAGCTCCGCATGGCGAAAGCAATCGACCAGATGATCGTTTACCATGCCGACCGCTTGCATGAAGGCGTAGCAAATCGTCGGGCCGACGAATTTGAAGCCGCGGCGCAACAGGTCCTTGCTCATCGCCTCGGATTCCGGCGAACGCGCGGGGATGTCTTTCATCCCGCGCCAGGCGTTTTGCCGCAGCCGGCCAGCCGGCTCTACGGCAGTCGCAAATTGCCACAGATAACGATCGAAGGCGCCGAACTCGCGGCGCACTTCGAGCATGGCCTGCGCATTGCGAATCGCGGCGGCGATTTTCAACCGGTTCCGCACGATCCCCGCATCGGCCAGCAGCCGGGCCTGATCTCGCGTGCCAAAGCGGGCGACTTTCTCGGCGTCGAAATCGGCGAACGCGGCACGATACGCGGGGCGTTTTTTGAGAATTGTTTCCCAGCTCAAGCCGGCCTGGGCGCCTTCGAGAATCAGAAACTCGAACAGCCCGCGATCATCGCGCAACGGCACGCCCCATTCGCGATCGTGATATTCGATCATCAAATCGCTTTGGGCCCAGGGACAGCGTTGCATTTGATCGAGCGTCGTCATAGAGTTTAGGGAATGGACGGAACCCGTCGCTTTCGCGGCGGCGTTCTGCTCGGTAAACTACCCGCCCCCGCTCGATCTCACAAGCAACGACGCCATTACGAGTCAAAACGTTTATGACCAGCGATGAGCAGGCAACCTCGCCTGCACCGGCCGAGACTCCTTCCGCAGTTCCGGCACCCCGAGCCGGCAGCGCATCCCCCACCGCCCCCCACGCCCCGGCCGAAGCAACCGCACAAGCGCCGGCGCGTCAACCGGCGATCGCGCCGGCCGCGCCCTCCGCAGCATCGCCGCGGCCGGCGCAACCCGTGCAACCGTTGCGCCCGCGGATCAAGATCGGCACGCAGCGCGAAGGAGTCGCGGCGCCGCGGATTCCGCCGCGCGTGACGACCGTCTTCAGCACGCCGGACCCGGGCAGTCCGCCGCCGGCGAGCAAACTTTCGGCCGCTCCAGCCATGCCTCGCCCCGCCGCTCCGCCTCAGTCTGAGTCGCATGCGGCTGAAACACCGTCGACTGAACCAACTTCAGCATTGGTAACCGCTCTCGAAACGACGACCGCAGCCGCGCCGGCCACCGACACTCCGGTCGTTGAACCGCAGGCGCCCGAATCCCAGGCCACCGCTCAGCCCGAGCTGGCCCCGAAGCCAATGCAGCTTACGCCCGGCAAAACGGTGCGCAAGCTCGAGCGGCCGCTGCGGCCAGAGGAAAAAGTGGCCGTCCCCAATCTCCGCGCCGAACTGCCTCCAGAGCTGGCCGACGAACTTGAAGCGTCGCTCGGGGGCATGTCGATCGACGAATTGATCGAAAGCGAGCCCAAATCCTCGGCCACGGCCGAGCAGCTCGAGCCCGAATCGCGAGTGCGCGGCAAGGTGATCCACGTGCATCGCGACAGCGTGTTCGTCGATCTTGGCGGCCCGAACCAAGGCGTGTTGCCGTCGCGGCAATTCGCTACTCCGCCCGAGGTGGGCACGGTGGTGGAAGGCGTTGTCGTTCGCTTCAATGCCGAGGAGAGTTTATACGAGCTTTCGGTCGTAGGCGGGGCGGTCGATGTCGGCGATTGGTCGCAGGTGGCCGAGGGAATGATCGTCGAGGCCCGGATCACGGGGCACAACAAGGGCGGCCTGGAGTGCGACGTGAGCAAGCTCCGCGGCTTTATTCCCATGAGCCAGATCGCGCCCTATCGGGTCGAGCATCCAGAACAGTTTGTCGGGCAAGCCATGGTTTGCCTCGTGACCGAAGTCGATCCGGAGCGCCGCAAGCTGGTGCTCAGCCGCCGCTCGATGATCGAGCGCGAGCAAGCCGAGGCGAAGGAAAAAATGCTCGCCGAATTGGCCCCGGGCCAGATTCGCGAGGGGATCGTCCGCAGCCTGCGCGATTTCGGAGCGTTCGTCGATATCGGCGGCGTCGACGGCCTGTTGCACGTCAGCCAAATCAGTTGGGACCGCATCAAGCATCCCAATGAAGTGCTTAAGGAAGGCCAAAAAATCCGGGTGAAGATCGACAAGATCAATCCCGAAACGCACAAGATCAGCCTCTCCTACCGCGATCTGATGGAGAATCCCTGGAAAACCGCGGCGAGCAAATACGCCGTCACGTCGATCGTGCGAGGCACGGTGTCGAAGCTGATGGACTTCGGCGCGTTCGTGCGGCTCGAGGCCGGCGTCGAGGGCTTGATTCACATCAGCGAACTGGCCCACCAGCGCGTGTTCCGCGCCAGCGATATCGTGTCGGAAGGGCAGGAGGTCGAGGTGAAGGTGTTGTCGGTCGATCCGGATGCCCAGCGGATCAGCCTCTCGCTCAAGGCCCTGCAAGCCCGGCCGGAGCCGAAGAAAAAAGCCGAGCCGGAGCAGGAAGAAGCCCCACCACTCCCGTCGCCCTCGAAGCGCTCGGTCCCGCTCAAAGGCGGCCTCGGCCGCGGAACCGGCGGTGCCTTTGGGTTGAAGTGGTAGGCGCTGTTTCGATGTTGCCCTTCTGAAAGGGACGAAAATGGATCTGGCCGGTGTTCGCGAAGCGCTCCATCGGCAACCGTTTGAGCCATTTGCCATCCGATTGGCCGATGGTCGCTCGCTGCCTGCTCCGCACCCAGATTTCGTGGCATTAACATCGCGCCGCGTAATCGTCGGCGGCGAGGACGATTCCTGGTCGATTATTGAACCGCTCCTGATCGTCTCTCTCGACTGTTTGCCGAAAGGCGGCAGCAACGGCAAGCGACCGAAGAAGCCAAGGGCGTGAGGCTTGGACGGCGATCCAAGCCGTGGCTGCGTGGGGCCAATTTGCCAATCGCGGAACTGCAAATCATGAGCCCAGGGGCCAATTATGGGTGTTCCCACTCTCGTCGCTCTTGGTCTGGCAAAGCGACGAAAAGTCCATTCTTACTGATGTAAACACGCTTGCCGCTTGCCAGTTCAATTGTGCCAGTTCTTTTTGCCATAGCTACCCTTTCCTGAAATAGAGCTCTCGGTCGTTGCTTGCTTTCGTCCTCATCAGCAGAGATACCAGTAAAGCGAATGCAATTCCGAATCGAGCATTGGGGTTCGTCCAGTGACATGTGTCTGTCATCTTTGCGACCTTTGCATTAGCATCGGTATCACTTCGCCTGGGCAAAAGCTAACGCCATTATCCAACTTGTTTGTCGGTGAAACGACCCCGAGGCCTGATGGGCCGGATTCGATCGCCGTTGCTCTTGCGCACTGCCGCGAGTTCGACGATTGCCGCACTCGCCGTCGGCCGATTTATTGCGCGGCTGCTGGAACGGCGTTCCAGACCTTGATGTCTTTGAAAAATCCGTCCTTGCCGGCGACGCCGAGTTCGATCTTGGATTTCGTTTCGTGGCCGATGCCCGAGGACTTGAGGAAACCGGCGGGCTTGCCGTCGATGGTGACCCGCATCTCGTCGCCCACGGTTTCGACCACCAGCGTATACCATTTTTCGGCTTCGAGCTTGGTAGGGAAGGTGGCGCTGCGGCCTTGGAGCAGCTTGGCGCGCTCGGCCTTTTTGGTCGGATCGCCGCTCATCTTGTAGATGTCGTTGCGCATGGTGCCGTCGCGCTCGTCGATGATCGTCACTCCGTTGAGCCGCACCTGGGCCCGGCAGAGGTGGCCGTAGTGCGAGCCGGTGTATTTGCGATCGTCGAATTCCACATCCATCATCGTCGCGCCGGCGAAGCGAATTTTCACCTCGACGACGCTGTCTTTGGTGGGCACCTCGAGGCCATACACCGCCGCATGGGCCATGATGGCCGGCTTGCCGTTGGTCGCCGGCACATTCTTATCGCGCACCTGCGAACCTTTGAGCATGCCGTCTTCGACCACGAATTTCGGGACAACGTCGTGCCAAAGATTTGCGGTGCTGTTGCCCTTAAAATCGTCTTCGAACAATAGCCCCTGCTTCTCGGCGATCGATTTGGCTGGGATCGCCGGCGGTTCGGCGGCAAGGGCGCTGGCAAAGGCGCTGGCAACGGCGGCGGCAGTGCAGAAAAGCAACGGCACGGCGAGGAATCGCATGTTCATGGGATTGGCTCTGATGGGACGGATTTGATCTGGGCGCAAAATGAGCTTACCGGCGAGCCCGCAACGAACCGCAATCCGCGATTGCTTCGGTCCACCTAGCCCACCGCCACCCGACCGAAGGGCGGCAACAAAGTGTCCATGCTAGGCAGGCCGTTGCTAGCAAGCAAGGATCGCCCGCTCGCGTTCTCGTTTTAGCGTACTGCGTTACCGAGGCGACGACGCCTCCCCGCATCACGAAGGAAATTCGGCAAGCGTCTAAGGCGGGGTCCTGTTGTATTGCAGCGTCGAGTGCGACGGTCCGCTTTAGAGGGAAAATCACCGGTTCAGCAGCTATCAATCGGTCTTCCTGATGCGGCCGTGCTCCAAACTTCCCTGCCGATTCCTGGACAGGTTTCTCGACCGAAACTATCATAAGTGCTGTACCTTGCGTCGTTTTCTCGCCGCAACATTTGGAAGCGATCGGCCAGATCCTGCGTGAGCTGGCTGTTTGCGGCGACCCGCGGTTTGCGATCTTCAACGTTGAGGTGCCGCCGTTCATGGCTAATGTCTACTCGATTGCCTATACCGTGCTCGGCGTTGTGGTCGCCCATTGCTGTCTTCTGGTATGGACTGCGCTTCTGCTTCCTGGTCCGGTCGACCGTGCCCGGCGGCGGATCGAACTTCGGCCGCTGACGAGTTTTCTTGTGGGGCTGGTGTGCTTCTTGACAGCCGTTTGCTTGTGGGGTGGCTTTTCGCTGCTGCGCGCCAGGCTGGTGCCGCGAGTCGACGACTGGCTCGAATATCTGTCGGTGCATCTCCAGTTTACGCGCACGTATAACGACGCTTGGATTCTGACCAACGCGTTTTTTTGGCTGTTGATGATTCCGTTCTTTGCGGCCTTTATCTTCGGCGAGGCCGGCTTTTCCCAAATCTTCGCTATCCGCGCCCGCGGGATGATGCGCGACGATCGGCCGCTGCTGTGCCTGACGTATGGCGCGTCTTGCACCAGCGTTTCGTATTTTCTGCCGTTAATCGGGTGGTTTGTCTTCTTGCCGATCGTCGGGCTAATTTCCGTTGGAGCCGGCATTTGCGGTATGCTGGGGTTCGGTTCGGCTCGCGTTGGCGAATCCCGCACGGCTTCCGCTCGCCGCCAAGAACCCCTGTTCACGGGTCGATGACACGACTTACTCGCAGACAATTCGGCCATTGGACGGCCCTGGCCTTCGGGGCCATGTCGCTGGGGGGCTGCGCCCCTTGGGAATGGGCTGACCCGCAGCACGGGCTCAATCGCTTGACGAGCGAGCCCGCTCCAACGCCCGCCGAATGGCGCGTGCTCAATCGCTTGGGCTTCGGGCCGCGCCCGGGCGATGTTTCCCGGTTGCGGGCCGAGGGGATCCAAGATTGGATCGAGCGGCAGCTTCATCCGGAGTCGATTCCCGAATCGACCGATCTTGAAGCGGCGCTAGCACGGCTCGACACACTCGACGCTTCGCCCGAGGAAGCCCACGATCGCGAACTGGACTGGGAGCCGGAAACGGCGATTTCGCCGATCGTCGGCAAGGTGCTGAAACTCGGCAAAACGCGCGATCCGCGTCCCGGTCTTACCCGGCAAGAGCTCGTTCAAGCCACCGTGCTCCGCGCCGCTTTCAGCAATCGCTCGCTGCAAGAGGTGATGGTCGAGTTTTGGAGCGACCATTTCAGCATCAACCAGGGCAAAGGCGAATGCCGCTGGTTGAAAACGACCGACGATCGGCAGATGCGGCCGCTGGTGCTGGGCAAGTTCCGCGAGCTGCTCGGTGCGTCGTCGCACAGCCCGGCAATGCTGTTTTATCTCGACAACGTCGATAATCGCAACTCACGCGACCCGCTCGACCCGCATTTCAACGAGAACTACGCCCGTGAGTTGCTCGAATTGCACACGCTCGGCGACACGTCGGCCTATTCGCTGCACGACATTCAAGAAGTCGCGCGCATCCTGAGCGGTTGGACAGTCGGCTCGCCCGGCAGCAGTTCCGAGGGGCAATTCGTCTTTCGCGCGGCCGAGCACGACGACGGCGAAAAAGTCGTGCTTGGCCAACGATTTCCTGCCGGGCAGGGCCAGCGCGATGGCGAGCAATTGCTCGATTTTCTCGCCGCCCATCCGCTGACGGCCCACTTCGTGGCGGGCAAGCTATGCAATCGATTTCTCAGTGCCGCGGCGCCCCAATTGCGCGATCGGCTGGCGACGACCTTCTTGCGCACTCAGGGAGACATCCGCCAAGTGGTCGGCGAACTGGTGCGCAGCGACGAATTTCAACGCGGCGACCAACCGATCTTCAAGCGGCCATTCGAATTCACGATCTCCGCGGTGCGGATCCTCGGCGCTCGCACCTCCGGCAGCGGGATCATTCAATATCTCGAATCGATGGGGCAGCGCCCGTTTGCCTGGTTGCAGCCGAACGGCTATCCGCTCGCGGCAAATTATTGGGCCACCGGCCTTCTTTCGCGGTGGACGTTTGCCATCGATCTGGCGCGAAATCAGATCGGCGAAACGTGGATCAATCTCGACGCCTTGCAGCGCGCGACGCGCGGCAAGAAGCCGGCCGACATTTGCCGCCGCCTTTCCGAAGGACTTTTGCCGACGCCGCTCGCGGCCGAAAACCTCGATGCCCTGGCGACGCTAAACGCGCCGACCGGCGCTTCCGGAGCGCTATCGCCCGACGCCTTGTCGCAATGCCTGGCCCTGTTGCTGATGAGCCCCCAATTCCAATGGTGCTAACACCTTCCCACTAACCACTAACCACTAACCAGTCCCCATGCCCCTCCATACGCCAGCGCCGAACGCCGCCAGCGCCGACCGCCTGATATTCCGGCCGACGGCCGGGCCCGCAGGCGATGTGTTGGTGGCAGTTTTTTTGCGCGGCGGCATGGATGCGATTTACACGATCCCGCCCTTCGGCGATCGCGCTTTTCAATTGCAGCGGCATGGCTTTGGCCCGTTGGAGCCGGGGTCCAAACACTCGGCGAACGGTTTAATCAATCTCGATGATTATTTCGGTCTGCATCCCCATTTCGCCCCGCTTGAATCGCTCTACCGTCAAAAACTGATGGCGATTGTTCATGCCGTCGGATTGGAAGAGCCGATTCTGTCGCATTTCGATGCCAGCCGGGCCATCGAGCGCGGGGCCACCGGCAAACAGATTGCCACCGGCTGGATCGGCCGCCATCTTGCCGCGGACGCAGCCGGAATTTCATCCACGGCTCCCGGCTCGAATCCTTCTCCCTTGCGCGCCGTTGCGATGGGGCATGGAATTCCGTTGGCCTTGCACGGCGCAGAGGCCCAATCGCTCGACTCGCTGGGCGATTATCGGCTGGAAGTGCCCGCCGGCTGGGATCCTGGCTTTTCGCGCGTGTTGCGGACGTTGTATGCCGGCGGCGCCGATTTGGCTTCGACAGCCGGACGCCAAACGTTCGACACCATCGCCGTGCTCCAGCGGTTGGCAAAATCGAGATATCAATCTGCCAATTCGGCCATTTACCCCTTCGACACCTTCGGCAACCACCTGAGCCAAGTCGCGCAGTTGATCAAGGCCGACGTTGGATTGGAAGCCGCGGTACTCGACCTGTCGGATTGGGACAGCCACGCATCGCAAATCGATTTTCTCGTTCCCCCCATGCAAAGCCTCGCCCTGGGCTTGCAAGCATTCGCGCAAGACATGGGGGAGCAGATGCGGCGCGTGCTGGTCGTGGCGATGTCGGAATTCGGACGTCGCGTGCAGCCAAACGACTCGGCCGGCACCGATCATGGCCGGGGCTCGGCCATGCTCGTGGTCGGCGGGGGCGTTCACGGCGGCAAAGTTTACGGTCGCTGGCCCGGCTTGGCGGCCCACGATCTCGACGTGCAGGGCAATCTTCGCGTCACGACCGATTACCGCGACGTTCTCGCGGAAATCGTCGACCGCCGGCTCAAAAACCCCGCCATCGACCGCGTCTTTCCCGGCCTGAAACCAAAGTACCTGAATTTCACGGCGACGTAGCTCACGCGAAGCTGCGGCGAGGGATTGAGGAATGCCAATCGCGGCGCCGGTTGAAGGCGCGGCGACCACGAGCCCGCCGCGTCCGCCGCGTGAGATATCTTTGTCCGGGCCGTCCGCCGGGGTTGACCGCTGCCGAGCGATTAGGAAACAATCGATTGCATGTCGTCCGCCCTCAGTGAAAACGCTTCCTTACCAGCCTTCGTCCGTCCGATGGCCATCGGCTCGGTTGCGATCGATTTTCCCGTCGTGCAGGCGGCGCTCTCGGGCTATAGCGATTGGGCCATGCGCGTGATCGCGCGGCGGTTGGGCGCGCCCTACACGCTCTGCGAAGTGATGCTCGATCAGTTTTTGATCGAAGCCTCGCACACGGCGAAGAATCGTCGCCGGCTGCGCGTCAGCGACGAAGAACATCCGGTCGGAGGGCAATTGATGGGGGCGAATCCCGAGGATTTCGGCCCCGCGGCGCTGCGGCTGGTCGAGGCCGGCTTCGACAGCATCGATATCAATTTCGGCTGCCCGGTGAAAAAAGTGCTCGGCCGATGCCGCGGCGGATATTTGCTCTCGCAAGTCGATACGGCCCTGGAAATCGTCGGCCGGGTGCGTGATGCCGTGCCGCCGCGGATTCCGGTCACCGTCAAGATGCGCCGCGGCCTGGACGACTCGGCCGAAAGCCGCGATCGATTCTTCGCGATCTTCGACGGTGCTTTCGCCCGCGGCATTGCCGCCGCCACTGTGCATGGCCGAACGGTCGAACAGCGCTACATCGGCCCGAGCAAATGGGAATTTTTGACCGAACTAAAGCGGCACGCCGGCAGTCGCATCGTGTTGGGAAGCGGCGATCTGTTCACCGCCGCGGCCTGCCTCGACATGATGCGCACCACCGGCGTCGACGGCGTCACGGTCGCTCGCGGGGCAATAGGCAATCCCTGGATTTTCGCCCAAGCGCGGGCATTGGCTGCCGGCCGGCCGCTTCCCGAACCGCCCTCGCTTTTCGAGCAGCGCGAGGTGATCGCCGAGCATTATCGGCTGGCGGAGCAGATCTACGGCCCGGAGGTGTGCGGCCGGCAGATGCGCAAGTTCGGCATTAAATACTCGAAGCTGCACCCGTGCTCGCAGGAAGTTCGCGATGCATTCGTCGCGTTGCGCCGCCCGGGCCAATGGCAATCGGTGCTCGACATCTGGTATGCCGAAGACCTCCCGGGCAAGCATCCGGCGCTGGAAGCCGACGAAACCGCCGACTGCGAAGCGGCGTGACCTTTATGCAAGCCGGCCACCGACCAGATTGCATGTGTGCCGGTAGCCAGCGGCCAGATTTGGTGTGCCACTGGCCAGCGGCCAGATTGGTATGCCACTGGCCAGGGCCAGATTGGTGTGCCACTGGCCAGCGAAGTCGGCCAGTGTGCCCCGCGAGTTGACCACCAACCATCTTGCCCATCGTCCAGCGTTATCCGAACGGCCACGTCACAAGGCAATTATTGCCTAGCGTCGCTCGCACTGGCAGAGTGCGCTTGCCAGTGGCACGCGCCGGTAGATTGGCCGCCGCAGCGGCAAGTCGATCGCTCGCACTGGCAAACTGCGCTTGCCGGTGGCACACGCACCGAATCAGCCTTCGCCAACATCGTTTGCAATCGGGTCCCATGAACGGCGTTCGAACACGAATTGATTGTTTCCCAATCGGCCGCCGACGGTGATTAGCTTGCAGAGCGAAAAACCGAGGCTGCGGTAGAGATCGAACACTTCTTCCGGCTTCGCCACTTCGAACGGCAGGCCGCCGACCCAATCGATCAGATCGCGCCACGGGTTCATCCCGCGTTCGCTTGAGTAATCGTGCCACGAACGTAGCGGCTGCAACTTCAGGCAATCGAGCATCAGCGACGGCGCCCAAAGCCATACCCCGGCCGGAATCGTCACGAGCGGCTTCAGCAGGCGCGGCAATCGGCAATAGGCCTGCTTTACTCGCCGCCAGATGCGGCTGCGGCGGCCTTGGTCGTTGTAGACCGCGATGAACAACTTGCCGCCGGGTTTGACCAGCATCGCGATCCGTTTCATGGCCGTGTGCATATCGCCCGTGTGCTGGACGACGCCCCAGCTATAGACAACGTCGAATTCGCCCAGCCGCCGCAGACAGGCTTCGTCGAGCACGGAGCCGCGTTCGATTGTCCACGCGGTCTCATCGGGCGAGAAGCGGCGGCGCAGTTCCATCGCGCACTCCACCGACGACGGGTCGTAGTCCAACGAATGCACGCGGGCTCCTAAGCGGCGTGCCGCCAGGGAAAAGAGTCCGCTGCCGCAGCCGGCATCGACAAATGTTTTGCCTTCCAGCGTGCTCAATTCCAGCATGGTCACCAGCGACCGCTCGGCCTGCGCAATCCGCCGCTCGTCGACGGTGGCTAAGAATGCTCGCCAATTTTCGCCGAAGGCAAATCGCTCGCCCCGCCGCACTTCGTCGGTGAAAGAGGCCGGAGGCGGCAGGCTGGATGCGGGAGGAAGCATTGGAAAAGGCTGAAGGCTACAGGTTGCAGGACGAGAACAGATCGCGCGGCTCACCGCGGTCGGATGGTGATGCTACCGCCACGGCAGATCATACTCAATGCTGGCAAGACGACCTCTCTGCCTTCGTCATTCGTGTCATCCGCGTAATCCGTGGTTCCGTGTCTTTCTTCGTCATTCGTCGTGGTTTCGTGCTTTCCCCCCCGGCCTTGCCGCTCTTGACCCGTCTGGGCGATTCTGGTTCGATACGCCCCCGCGATAGCAGCAGCCCTCTGGCTGTATATGGTTTCACGCGAAGCGTTTGCGAATTGGCACGAGGCCGCGGGCCGATTTTTGTGACTCGGACGCCTCGCCTCGGCAACTAACATGCCGGATCGCCGACGGATCGGCATCTGCCGCAGTTGCGGACCGGAGCAGCGGTTGTGAACGTGACCGAGCTAAGCGATGAGCAACTTGCCGCAACCGCCGCTCGCGAAGGCTCGGATGGGCCGGCCTTCGTCGAACTCGTCGAGCGGTTTCGCAGCCGCGTGTGGCAAATCTGCTTTCGTCTTTTGGACAACGAAACCGACGCCAACGACGCGGCCCAAGAAGTTTTCGTCCGGCTCTTCATGAACCGGGGAAAGTTCGAAGGACGCTCGAAATACTCCACCTGGGTCCACGGTCTGGCGGTTCGCACGTGCCTGACGATCCGCCGTGGCCGGACTCGCCGCCGCCGCCACGAAAATCCCGCGGCCGACGACACGATCGAACAACAAACCCCAGCCCGAAAAACCTCCGATGCCGGTCTGTCGCTCGACCTGATGCAGATGCTCGAAGTACTCGATGAAGAAGACCGGGCCCTATTGATCCTGAAATATGCCGAAGGTTACAGCCACGAGGAACTCGCGGAAATCTTTGGCCTGTCGGTGAGTGCCTGCAAGATGCGAATCAGCCGAGCGTGCGACAAAGTGCAACGCATGTATCCCGATAAATGACGAATGAATCCACGCGCGAATCCGCAAGTGCGCATCAACACCGTTTGCGCTTGCACCGCGCATGCGGTTTCGCGCGTCGCTAATCCCTCACCCTAATCCCTCACCCTAGCCCCTCACCCTAATGCAACGCCTCTTCCAGCAACTCGCCGAGCTGCCGGTTCCGCCGGCGCCGCCGGCGCCGCGATTCAGTGCGGAAGTGCATCAGCGGTTGAACAAGCGGTTGTTGGCGGGGCAGTTGGCCGATTTGGCGGTGCGCGGGTTTGGCTTTGCGATGTGGAATATGGCCCATGCGGCCGGCGGACTTTTGAAACTGACGTTAACCGGAAAGTTCGAGCCGGGGCCCGACGACGGGCCGCGGCCTGCGCCTTGAACTTCCGATCCAAATTCGTGGCGCGATCGCTCCGGCCTCCCAGAAGGCCGGGCAACTTGATGAAAGGGATCCCGATATGTTCCAACTCTTGGCGGATGCGGCTCCAGGCCAACAAACGTTCGACGGCGTCTCCAAAACGGTCGAACAATCCAATCACGCTTTGCTGACGAGCTTCCAGCAAGCCTGGCAAAAGGTGATCGATTTCGCACCGCGGGTGGTGGCGATGATGGTCGTTCTCGTGGTTGGTTATATCATTGCCCGGCTCGTGGCCCGAGTGATTGCACTGCTGTGCGAAAAAATCGGCTTGCAACATGCCGCCGACCGCAGCGGGCTGACGCAATCGATGCAGCATATGGGCATCAAGCGCACCGTGTCGGCGATCGTCGGAACGATCGTGTTCTGGCTGTTGATGTGCGTGTTCTTGATGGCTGCGTTCGAGATTTTGGACCTGCCCGCGGTTTCCGCGGCGATGGGGGCCGTGGCGATCTACATTCCGAAGCTCCTGGTTGCGACGGTCGTCGTGGTGGGCGGCCTGCTGATTGCCAGCTTTCTGCGCGGCGTGGTCGCCACGAGCGCCGACCGGGTGGGCCTCAGCTATGCCGAATATCTGGCGGCCGGCTGCTACTACGTTCTGGCCGTGCTCACGTTCTACACCGCCCTGACGCAACTCGGCATGAAGTTCGAGCTGTTGAACGACTTGATTCTGATCGGTTTTGCCGGCATGGCCATCGGCTTCGGCTTGGCCTTCGGCCTCGGCGGCCGGGAAGTGATCGGTGGCATCCTGGCCGGCTACTACGTTCGCCAACGGCTGCAAGCGGGCGACCGTGTGAGCATCGGTCGGATGGAAGGCACCGTGCGCGAAGTCGGCCCCGTCGCAACAATCATCGAAACCGATGAAGACGGATTGCTAAACCGCCATAGCGTTCCGAACACGAAAATGCTGAACGAAGCGATTCGCTGAGGAAGTGGTTACTGCGTAGTGGTTAGTGGTTAGAACGCGCAAGCGTCTGCCCCACTAACCACTAACCACTAACCACTGCCGAAAAATCGTTTGTAAAAATAATAGCCCGCGAGCACGAAACCGATTACGACTACCGCGCCGCGAACCCGTGCCGGATCGATTCGCCGAGCGATTCTCGCCCCGACGTAGCCGCCGATCGTGCCGAACACGAGCATTGGCACCGCCAGCCGCCAATCGACCTTGCCCCGCACGATGAACACGATCGAGGCCATGATGTTGATCGTCGTTCCGTAAAGTGTCTTGACGGCGTTCATCACATGGATGTCGGGCAGCCCCATCAACGCCAGCGCTGCGAGCATCAGAATGCCGGCCCCGGCGCCAAAGTAGCCGCCATAGATCGACACCAGCAACTGGAAGAACAGGATCGCGGCCATCCGCATTCGCGTAGGCCGAGCGTGCGGTTTGCCGATTCCGGTGAGCCGGGCGATTTGTGGCTGCAACGCGAAGAGCATCGCCGCCGAAAAGATCAGCCACGGCACCAGCGCATCGAACACTTTCGCCGGCAACTGGGTAACCAGCAGCACGCCGATCAGCCCGCCGACCAGGCAGGGAATCAACAGCCACCACACCCAGTTTCCCGCCTGGCGGAATTCGTGGCGATAGCCCCAAAATGAGCCCAGCGAGCCGGGCCAAAGGGCCATGGTGCTCGTGCCGTTGGCGATCACGCTTGCCTCGGCCGTGCCGAATTTCGGGCCGAGCGCGGTGTACAGCGCTGGAAACGTCAGCAGCGTCCCGCCGCCGGCGACCGCGTTGATCATCCCCGCCGCCATCGCGGTGGCACACAGCAAGACATCGTTCCACGTCATGTCGGCTCGTCGGTTAGGTCACGGTGTGCCGCTGGCAAGCGCAGTCTGCCAGTGCGGCGGCACGATGGACGAGACCACTCGCCACTCAACACCGGCAGACTGCGGTTGCCAGTGGCACACGTTCGTGAGATTGCTTGCCAGTGCCACACGTCCGGGCAGATACCCGCTACTTCGTCTAGGGCGATTCTCCGCGATCCGATAGAATTCGCGCGCTCCGACTATAACCAACCCGATTGGTTCGTGTAAGGCGACTCGCTATGCGGCATCACGGATGGCTGCCGATCGCGGCTGCGTGCCTGCTGGCTGCCCTGGCAAGCGTGGCCTTTGGCCAGATCGATGTGCGCCATTCGCCGCGGGGCGAATCGTTCGGCACGCTGCGCGATCTCGCGCCCGTCGCGCTGCCGGATTCTCCGCCGGGGACCATTCAATCCGCCGCTACGCCACCCGACGACGATCGAGCGCGCCATGAACTGCTGGCCGCCTCATACCGCAACGACGCGACGATCAACGATCTTGAATTCGCCGACGCGAAGAATGGTTGGGCCGTCGGCGATGCGGGCGTCATTTGGCACACCACCGACGGCGGCCGACTGTGGCAGCAGCAAGCCTCGGGGGTTGCCTGTCGCCTTCAATCCGTCGAGTTCGCCGACGCCAAGACAGGCTGGGCTGCCGGCGGACGAACCGATCCCTACACCCATGTCACCAGCGGTGTTCTGCTCCGCACTCGCGACGGCGGCGAGCATTGGATGCCGGGCGACAAGCTTCTGCTGCCGGCCTTGCGGCGCATCCAGTTCTTTTCGGCGACGCGTGGCTGCGCGATCGGCCCGGCATCGGCCCTGTATCCCTGCGGATTGTTCTTTACCGACGACGGCGGCCGGCAATGGTCGCCGCTTCCGACCGCTGATGCGGCCGATTGCGTTGCCGGAAGTTTTTCGAATGTCGGCCAAGGGGCTGTCGCACTTGCCGACGGCCGGCTGGCGGTCGTGCGAGACGGTCGGATCCGGGCGATCGATTGCCCGGCGCTCGGATTGACCACCGTGCGGCAGATGCAATTCTCAGGGCCGATGGTCGGTTGGCTGGTTGGCGATGGTGGGCTCGTGCAAAGAACCAGCGATGGCGGACAGACTTGGCAAGCGTCTCACTGGCAGACGGCGCTTGCCAGTGGCACACCAGCAGGGGATATTCGGCAGCAGTTCGATTTCGCCGCGGTCGCCGTCCGCGGTTCGCAAGTCTGGATTGCCGGCTCGCCGGGCGACCGAGTGTTTCATTCGCCCGACGGCGGCCGAACGTGGCTCGCGGCCGACACGCAACAGTCGGTCCCGATCGGCGCGATTACATTCCTCGACGATCTTCACGGCTGGTGCGCGGGCGCGCTCGGCACGATCGAAACCAGCGACGACGGCGGCCGGACATGGCGGCGGCAGCGAGCCGGGGGCGAGCGCGTCGCGCTTTTGGGCATCTTCAGCGAACCGAGCGACGTGCCGCTCGAGCTCTTCGCTCGCCAATCGGCCGCCGACGGCTATCTCTGCGCGGTCGAAGTGATCAATCGCCGCGATGTGGAAACGCATGGGCCGAGTGAAGCTTCGCAGCAAGATCGAATGCAAGAAGCGCTCGCGTCGCTAGGCATTGCCCGGACGAAAATCGCGTGGCAGTTTCCACTCCGCCAGCCCGGCATCGATCTACCGCGGCCCGCAACGACGGCGGTTTGGGATCAGGCCGTCGACGCCGATGGAATGGCAGCGCTCGACGCGTATCTCGTGCGGCAGATTCGCATGTGGCGGCCGAGCGTGGTCGTGACATCGGATCACAATGATCTGTCGCGCACCGGCGAATGGCTTTTGCAACGCGCGGTGGTGCAGGCGGTTCAACACGCCGCCGATCCGGCGTTCGACAAGCGCACGCTCTCCTGGACCGTCGCACGGATGTTCGCGGCCTTGGCTCCCGGGGCGGTTGGTTCCGTGAATATCGGCAGCTCGCAACTGTCGCCGCGGCTCGGACAATCGCTGGCTGAATTGACCTGGCAGCCGCGGGGATTGATCTTCGAGCGTTATTCGGCTGCCCCGGCGTCGACGGCGTTTCAATCGCTGGAAAACATGGCGGGCATCGATGCCGGGCCCGGCACCGGACTCGGCGATTTCTTTGGCGGGCTGGGCTTGCGGCCGGGCAGCGAAGCTCGCCGCGAGTTGCCACAACCGGCGCTCGAAGTCGTCGCCGCGTTGCGTCGGTCCGCACAGCAACGTCGCAACGCACAGGGAATTCTCAAACGCACCGCCGAGATCGCGCCCCCCGGCTGGCTCGCGCAAGTCGGCGACCTCACCGCCGCAATGGATGCCACGAGCGCCGGCGAAACGTTGTTTCAACTTGCCGAACACGATGCGAATGGCGGCCAATGGGAGTCGGCCACGCAATTGTTTGAACTGCTCGTGAATCAATACCCGCGCCATCCGCTCGCCCTCCCCGCCGAACGCTGGCTTTTGCAGGCGTATGCCTCGAGCGTGGCCGAGCATCAATCGCCGCCGCACGCCGATGCTGTCGACGTTGCGGCCGGCGGCCAGCCGGGTGCACCGCCAAAAAGCCGACCGCAGAAGGCGCTCGAAATCGCTCGGCAAATCGAGCGATTTTCCCCCGCGCTGTATGCGGAGCCCACGGTGCGATTTCCGCTGGCTGCGGCGTTTCGTCGGCTCGGCGCGCCGCGCGAAGCGGAGCGCGTCTTGGCCGGCATACGCTCCGGGCCGCACGACGCCTGGTGGTCGTGTGCCGAGGCGGAAAATTGGCTCGCCGAGCCGCGCGGCCCGGCGCCCAAACGCGTGTGGCATTGCGCGAGGGTCGACGCTCGGCCGCGGCTCGACGGATCGCTCGACGACCCGATGTGGCAGCGGACCGAGCCGGTCGAACTGCACAGTCCGCTGGCCGACGACACCGATTGGCATGCCACGGCCCGGCTGGCTTGCGACGCTCAATTTCTCTATTTGGCCGTGAAGTGTCAGAAATCGGCGACGGTCCATTACGATTCGCCCCAATCTCCGCGGCCGCGGCAAGCGGATCTCTCGGCGCACGATCGAATCGATTTGCTGCTTTCGCCGGATCGCGACTATACGAGCTATTATCGCTTGTCGATCGATCATCGCGGCTGGGTGAGCAGCGGTTGCTGGAACGGCGCGCCGTGGCAGCCGACGTGTTATGTCGCGAATGCTGCCGACGAGCGAAGCTGGACCATTGAAGCCGCGATTCCCTGGGACCAATTGATCGCGCGTCCGCCGGCCGGCGCCGGAGCGCGCTACGAGCCGTGGGCCGTCAATCTTCAGCGCACGATACCCGCGGTCGGCTTCCAAAGTTGGTCGAATCCGGCGTCGGTACAGATTCGCCCGGAAGGCATGGGCATTCTGACCTTTGAGCCCAGCGCCGCCGCGAAACCAAGCGCCCCGAGCACCGCGCGATAATTTTCAGACTGCGAGTCGACCATGCGAAAAAACAGGAGCCCGCAGCGCCAGCAAGGCAGCGTGAGTCCGATTCCCTTGCTAGCGCGGCGGGCTCCTGCCGCAACCGCTGGGCGCCATGCCCACGGCACACGAGGGCGAAATTGCCTCGCCAAGTTTCATCGGCCCTGGCTATAATGCGGCCGTTGTGATCTCGGTCTGCCGTGCCGTCCTCAAAGCCTGTAGCCTGCAGCCTTCCTCCCCATGCCCTTTCTCATCGGCACTGATGAAGCCGGTTACGCACCGAATCTCGGGCCGCTCGTGATATCGGCCACGGTTTGGGAAGTGGCCGACGATTGTGCCGACGATCGACTGTACAAGCCGCTCCGAAAAGTGGTGTGCAATTGCGCCGATCGGGCCAATGCGAAGCGCGTGGCTTGGGCCGATTCCAAAGCGATCTATTCGCCGGCGATCGGCTTGAGCGTTTTGGAGCGCGGCGTGCTCGCGGCGCTTGCGCTTTGCGCCCGAACGCCGGCCGATTGGCGGCAATTATGGCATGCGCTCGATCCGCATTTGGCCGGCGAATTGGATGCATTGCCTTGGCACATCGGTTTCAATTCGCCGTTGCCGCTCGCCACCGCGCTGGAGGACTTGGAATCGCTTGTTCCTGCCGTGAATGCCGGGTTGGCGAAGGCGGGCGTGCGGCTGCTGGCAGTTTACAGTCGGGCCGTGTTTCCCGAACGGTTCAACCATCTGGCCGAGTCGCATGGCAACAAGGCCGAGTTGCTTTCGCGCTCCACCCTCGAACTGATCGCGGCAGCGATGGCACAATTGCCGAGCGAGCCGCGTCGGCCGGTGCGCGTGATCTGCGATCGGCATGGCGGACGGGCTCGCTATCGGTCCCTCTTGCAGCAACAGTTTGCCGACAATCTTGTGCAGGTTTGCCAGGAAAGCGCCACCGAGAGCACCTACACGTGGGGCACGGCCGAGAACCGCGTGGACGTTCGCTTCCAAGTGCAAGGCGAAACATATTTGCCGGTGGCCGTAGCATCGATGGCGTCGAAATATCTGCGCGAAGCGGCGATGCTCGCCTTCAACCGCTTCTGGTGCGCAAAAGTGCCCGAACTCCGGCCGACGGCAGGCTATCCGCTCGATGCTCGGCGTTTCAAAACCGAGATCGAACCGGCCCAGCGTGCTCTCGGCCTCCACGACCGCATGCTTTGGCGGAATTGCTAACCACGCCGTCCGAATACTAGCCCGAAGCGTCAGCGAGGAAGAACTTTCGCAGGACGTATTCTTGCACCGTGTGCCACTCGCGACTACCGTGTGCCACTGGCGACTACCGTGTGCCACTGGCAAGCGCAGTCTGCCAGTGCGGCGCCGCGAGTTCGCATTCGCTTGCTCACAAACTCGGTTGCGATCCCAGCCGGCGACGATCCTCATGCAGGTCAACCACCCGCGGCGCTTCCACTGGCAGACTTCGCTTGCCAGTGGCACACCGAGTCGACACCACCGAAGAAAGGGAACGTCTGTTAGCGGCGCCCCTCGCTGACGCTTCGGGCTAGTGTTTTCGAGATCAGGTCAACACCGCGTAGCGATCGGCCATGTCTTCCAACGAAATCGGTTGGATCTTGGCGCCGTTGCCGGCCTGGCCGAATGCGATCATGCGAGCGGCACAAACTTTTTTCATCGCGTCGCGAGCCGGCTTGAGATACGCCCGGGGGTCGAACTCTTCCGGATGCTCGGCCAGCACCTTGCGGATCGCGCCGGTGATGGCCATGCGATTATCGGTGTCGACATTGATTTTCCGCACGCCGTGGGCAATGCCGCGCTGAATCTCCTCGACCGGGACGCCCCACGTCTGCGGCATGCGGCCGCCGTATTTATTGATCACATCTTGCAATTCCTGCGGTACCGACGACGAGCCGTGCATCACCAGATGGCAATTCGGCAACCGGCGATGAATGGCCTCGATGCGATCCATTGCCAGAACGGCGCCGTCGGGCTTGCGCGTGAATTTATAGGCGCCATGGCTGGTGCCGATCGCCACGGCCAAGGCATCGACTCCGGTGTCGGCGACGAACCGCTCGGCTTCATCCGGATCGGTCAGCAATTGATCGTGCGACAGCGTCCCCTCGGCTCCGTGGCCATCTTCAGCTTCGCCCTTGCCGCTTTCGAGCGAACCGAGACAGCCGAGCTCGCCTTCCACCGACACGCCCACGCGATGCGCCAGTTCGACGACTTCGCGCGTGACGCGAACGTTGTAGTCGTAGTCGGCGGGCGATTTGCCGTCGTCTTTCAGCGAGCCGTCCATCATCACGCTGGTGAAGCCGTTTTCGATGGCGCTGCGGCAGGTGGCCGGGCTATTGCCGTGGTCCTGATGCATGGCAATCGGAATTTTCGGATACAGCTCGGCGGCAGCGAGCATCAGGTGGCGAAGATAATTGTCTTGCGAAAACTTGCGAGCCCCGCGCGACGCCTGCACGATCACGGGCGAATCGGTTTCGGCGGCGGCTTCCATGATGGCCTGGATCTGCTCCATGTCGTTCACGTTGAAGGCGGCCAGGCCGTAGTTGTGCTCGGCCGCATGATCCAAAAGCAACCGCATGGGAACCAATGGCATAACGGATCACTCCTTAAGCAAAAAATCGCCGAGCCTAAACCTCGACTCCGCATCACCGCGCTCGGCGTCAACGGGCCGCCGCGGCATATTTTAAGCAACCGGCATCCGCTTCGACAATGGACCGGGGAGACGGCAAGAGCAGGCAACGAAGGCAGGCGTAGGCAGACGAAGGCAGGCGTAGGCAGACGAAGGCATGTGAAGGCAGACGAAGGCAGCTCACGCGGAGACGCGGGGGACGCGGAGAAAGGAAGAACGGAGGGAAGTTATTTCCGCAGACGGATGACATACGTGGCGCAGCGGGCGCTTCCGATCTGACGGTGCGACAAGCCGATTATCTTTATTTCTCCGTGTCCTCCGCGACTCCGCGTGAGATGCTTCGTGGTATTACTTAACCGAGACAGGGATCGCGGTCGGCTTTTGCCCATCGGCCGGCGGGTTGCCGGGCTTGGGTTCGGCCGGAGCGACGGCTTGGGCGAAGAGATCGTCGAATTTGGATTTCGCCAAGCGGATCATCAGCAGTTTTTGCTCCACGCGGCCGGACCCCGGCTCGGTGAACAGATAATGCCCCAGGCTGCCCGAGCGCTGCGGAATGCTGCTGAGCAGGAGCGTTTGGTTCGGGGCCAGTACGATGTCGGTTTTGAGCCGTTCGAACACTTGTTTCGGCCTGCCGGATTCGAGGCGGAACATGCCATCGTCGCCGACCCATTGCTGGCGAGGCTCGCCATATTCCAAATTCGGAGTCAGCGAAAGGCGCACGCGTCCGTCGGCCTGCGGATCGACTTGCACGACCAATAGCCCCTGGGCCTTGGGATAGGTTTTCCCATGCAGTTGGCCGTCGTCGAGCGTCAGCAGCGAGATTTGATCGTAGATTCCGGAGGTGACGATTTTTCCCGGCCGGCCGCGGTGGAGCTGCATGCGCGAGCGGCGCACCGGCGCTTCGCCTTGCATTTTAGCGGCGGTGGCGGCCGGGGAGGTCGGATCCTCGCCGGCCGAGAGCCGGCGCGATAGCACTTCGGGCAATTGCCCGCCGATCAAGCCGGCGCGCAAGCCGTTGGCCGACAACTCGCGGCGCAAATCGGCGGAGAAGCCCTGCTCGTCCACCTGGTTCCAAAGCGTGTCGCCCAATTCCGAATCGCCGGCAGGAACGCGAAACAGCACGACTTCCAGATCGGCGGCATCGGTGGCGAGCGTCAGGGGCGTAAGCAGCGGTTTTCCCGCCGGCGCAGGCGTGATCCACCGGCAGCCCGCCAAAAACGGCGCGCACGACCAGACGACCGCCAGCAGCCGCCAGAGGAGCAGATTGCGCATGAAACCCGAGAAGAGTTTGGTCGAACCGAATGCCTCGCGGGGCGAAAATCCGCGGAAAGGATTAGGTCGCAAAGAGTAAATGCGAGGACCAAAGCGGTCAATGGCAGATCGGGATCGATGTGTGATGCCTAGCTAGCACGATCATTTTGGCGACGCTGACGACCCAATCGCCTGATGCCGCGCATGGCTGTTCTCCAGATCCTTCTGACGAGCAACCTCCGAGCCTTGTGACGGCGGCAAAAGAATTCGGGTCAAGGCCGGATCGATCGATCGTGGTTTGCCAAAGCACGCGGCGATCGGCAAGCGAGATGGCCGTCAACGCCAGCTTTGCGGGTTTGTTGTTGACGCCACGGATCGCGGGCGGCCGGACATGTAAATCGCGCGATCGTGCTAGAACCAACGGTGGGGCCCCGGGCACGCGGAAGAAACCCGAGATCGCGAAAAGACGATCGATGGAGAGGACTTACGTCGCGGCGGATTCGATTTTCGGGGCCTGCGAGCGCTGGGTTTCGCGGTCGCGTACGCCGACGAATTCGAGAATCGCCCGGGTGCCGGCGTCGCCCAAGCGGGGCTTGGCCAGCCGCATGATCCGCGTGTAGCCGCCGGGACGATCGGTGAATCGCGGCGCCACGGTTTCGAACAGCACGCGAACCGCTTGCTTGTCGCGCAGGATCGCGAGCACGCGGCGGCGAGCGTTCACCAGCGGGGCGATCGCCCGGTTCCACTTCTGCCATTCCTCCCCCTTGCGCCATGCCAGCCATGCGTCCGTGTTGCGGGCGGCCGTCGTGGCGAAGGGGCGTGCTTCCTCTGCGGCCAGCAAGCCGCGCTTGGCCATCGTGATGCAGCGCTCGACGAAGGGCCGAACTTCCTTCGCCTTTTCGAGCGTTGTGATGATGCGCCCCTTGACCTTTGGCTCGTTATCGTCCGGGCTGAAATCGCGCGCCTTCTTGCGCGTGTTCGATAACCGCAACACGGCAAGCGGAACTTCACGCTCGGTGAGGATCAGCGCGGAGGCCAGATTGCGCAAGAGCGCCACACGATGGCTCGGAGAACGGCCTAGAACGCGGCCTTTTTTGCGATGTCGCATGGCAGTTTCAGGGGGAAAGCGGTGATAAAAATCGGGGCAGTTCGAATTTGCTTCAACTTGCAGCGAGCAGACCAGACACGCGGATCAAGCGCCGCTGGTGGCAGGCATGCGCATGCCGAGCCGCAGGCCCATTTCGGTCAACTTGTCGCGAACCTCGCGCAACGTCGTATCGCCGAAATTGCGCACGTCCATCAGTTGGTCTTCCGTGCGGCTGACCAACTCGCGGACGGTGTGGATATTCTCGTTTTCCAAGCAATTCGTGGCCCGGACGGAGAGCTTCAACTCGGCAAGGCTCATGTTCAGCTTCGCTTCGCTGGCGGGCTCGCCGAGTACGCCGGCCCCACGGCCAACCGCGCTGACGCGCGAGCCGAGCTCGTTGTATTGCACGAACGGGTTCAAATGCTTGCGGAGAATCTTGGCCGATTCCACGAGCGCCATTTCGGGACCGATCGATCCGTTGGTCCAGATTTCGAGCGTCAGCTTGTCGTAGTTGGTCTTTTGGCCGACGCGCGTTTCCTCGATTTCATAACGCACGCGAACCACCGGGCTGAACGAGGCATCGATGGGGATAATGCCGATTTCCTGGACATTCGGGCTGTGGTCGGTCGAGGCCACGTAGCCGCGGCCGTTTTCCACGACCATTTCCATCACGAACGGCACATCGTCGGTAAGCGTGGCGATGATATGGTGCTTGTTGATCACTTCGACCGAGTCGTCGGTTTGGATATCGGCCCCGGTGATCACGCCGCGCTTGTTCTTCTCCAAGCGGATGACTTTGGTCGTTTCGCTGTAGTTCTTGACCACGAGGGCCTTCACGTTCAGCACGACATCGGTCATGTCTTCGACGATGCCGGGAAGCGTGGTGAATTCGTGCTTGACGTTGTGGATGTTGATTTGCGTGACGGCGCTTCCTTCCAGGCTGGAGAGAAGGATGCGTCGGAGGCTATTGCCGATCGTCACGCCGAAGCCGCGCTCGAACGGTTCGACGACGAACTTGCCGTAGGTCGGCGAGAGAGTTTTCGTGTCGCAATCGACAGTGCTGGGCAGTTCCAGCCCTCGCCAGCGGATATGCATTTCGGGCCTCCCAAGAAGGCAATGGTAAAAGAATCGCACGATGAGCGCCGAACCGGACCCACGCGGGGCGGTGCGGCAGGCAGCATTCGGCTGCGGCGGCTCGGAGACGCTTGCCGAGCCGAAAAAATCTCTACTTCGAACACAATTCGACGATCAAATTCGGCTGCACCGGAATCGAAACATCCTCGGCCGTCGGCAACCGGCTTACGCGCCCCTCGGGCACCGGGCCATCGGTGCGCGAAAGGAAGTCGGGCACATCACGATTAAAGTCCGACATGTTAGCCAACACCGATTGCAGACTCTTGGCCCGATTCTTGACGCGGATCAAATCGTTGGCCTTCACCAGGTAGCTGGGGATGTCGACACGATGGCCATTGACGGTGATATGCCCATGAGCGATCAACTGCCGGGCCTGTGCCCGCGATTGGCCGAAGCCGAGCCGGTGGACGATATTATCCAGCCGCCGCTCGAGCAGCATCATCAGGGCTTCGCCGGTGTTGCCCTTTCCCTTTTCGGCCCGGGCAAAATACCCCCGGAATTGCCGTTCAAGAACGCCGTAGTAATGCTTGACCTTCTGCTTTTCGCGAAGATGCACGCCGTAGTCGGTGAGCTTGCCGCGGCGGGCCTGATTCATGCCCGGGGGCGTATCGCGGCGCTCGATCGCGCATTTGGGCGTATCGCAGCGCGATCCCTTCAAAAACAATTTCAGGCCGTCGCGACGGCACAAACGGCAAACGGGGCCAGTAGTCCGAGCCATGCGGGAAGTAGGGTCAGGGGTTAGGGTGAGGGGTTAGGACGAGGCACACAGGGTGCGCTTGCTGCGTTGCTATACGCGGCGTTTCTTCGGCGGGCGGCAACCGTTGTGCGGCAGCGGGGTCACGTCTTCGATCGATTTGATGGTCAGGCCGGCGGATTGCAGGGCCGTAATGGCGCTTTCGCGTCCGCCGCCGGGCCCTTTCACGCGCACTTCCAACTCCTTGACGCCGAATTTCGCCGCCTTCTCGGCACATTGCTGGGCGGCACATTGGCCGGCGAACGGAGTGCTCTTACGGCTTCCCTTGAAGCCACAGGTTCCACCGCTGGCCCAACACAGGGCATCGCCCTTCGTGTCGGTAATCGTGACGGTCGTGTTGTTGAAGCTCGCCTTGATATGGGCGATGCCGACGGTGACATTGCGCCGCGCCTTGCGCCGTTTACTCTTTGCTACTGCCATATTCGATCCTCACCTTTGCAATCGCTCGCGCGTGCCTGCTATCGATATTCTTTCAGCGTGTCTTGCAGCTCTGTTCGTTGTGTCGCCCTAAACCCGCTTTTCCGCATTGCCGTTCGACATTCGTCCTTCGGCATTTGCCCTTGCTACTTCATGTCCTTGACGCCCTTCTTGCCGGCCACGGTTTTCTTCGGGCCCTTGCGGGTGCGGGCGTTGGTGCGGGTCCGCTGGCCGCGAACCGGCAATCCGCGACGATGGCGAATTCCCCGGTAGCAATTGATGTCGCGAAGCCGCGAAATATTTTGCGACAATTGCCGGCGAAGCTGACCTTCGACGACATAGTCTTTATCCATCAGCGCCGCCAGGCGGGCCAATTCGTCTTCGTGCAGATCGCGAGCCTGGCCGAGCGGATCGACGCCCGCCTTATGGCACAACTCGCGGGCAATCTGCGGGCCGACGCCATACAGATATTGCAGCGAGAAGACCGTCTTCTTGTCGCTCGGAATGTCGACGCCCAACAAACGTGGCATGGGGGCGGAGGGGGGTGAGGGTGAGGGTGAGGGGTTAGAAAGCGGGGGGCTACGCGTAAACGCGGTTGGCCCCCGATTTATCCTGGGTTTATCCTTGGCGCTGTTTGTGGCGGGGGTCGCTCTTGCAGACAACGAACACCACGCCCCGGCGGCGCACGATCTTGCACTTCTCGCAAATTCGCTTAATGCTGGCGCGGACCTTCATAAACGCTCACCTTCCCCTCGCAACCGAGTCATGGTCCAAAGCGACTCAATATACGCCGCTGGCCCTCTACCCTTCAAGGGCCTTTATTTTGAATTTCGCTTTCGGCCGACAAAATGCGTGCCAAATCGATATTGTTTTCACATCCCCGGCGACGCCGAACCGCACCCTCGCGACGCTAAGCCCGCGACGATTCCGATTTCAGCTCCTGCAATTCTTCCGCGGTCGGCGGGCCGGTGAGCACCCACGGGCCATCGGCCGTTATCGCGATCGTGTGCTCGAAATGGGCGCTCGGCTTGCCATCGGCCGTCGATTGCGTCCAATGGTCGGGCATTTCCTTGGTTTTCTTTGTGCCCATGTTCACCATCGGCTCGACCGCGATCACCAAGCCCGATTCGAGGCGAAAATCGTTGTTTCGCCGCAATTGCGGGCTGACGAAATTCGGCACCTGCGGCTCTTCGTGCATCTTCTGGCCGATGCCATGGCCTACGAAATTCTCGACGACCGAAAACCCGTTGTCGCGCACGTAGCTGGCCATTTCGCGGGCCACTTCGCTCCAGCGCGTCTTGCTGGCCATCAATTCAATCGCCAGATTCAACACGCCGCTGGTGATGTCGAGCAGCTTCTGCACATCCGCCGTCACGCGTCCGACCGGAAACGTGATCGCCGAATCGCCGCACCAGCCGTTGAGCCGGCAGCCGGTGTCGACGCTCACCACGTCTCCCTCTTTCAGCGCCCGGCGGCCGGGAATCCCGTGCACCACCTCTTCGTTGACCGAGATGCAGGTGCTTGCCGGGAACGGCACCCGGCCTGGCACGCCCTTGAAAAGCGGAGTCGCCTGCCGCGATTCAAAGAAGCGATCGACCACTTCATCGATCGCGGCGGTGGTAGCGCCCGGCCGAACGGCTTCGCCCGCCAATTGCAGCGCCTCCCAGACCACGAGGCCTGCGCGGCGCATTTGCAGAAGTTCGCGATGCGACCGTAACGTAACCACGCCCAACCTCACTACCGCCGCAACTCGTCCAAAACGGCCTGGATGCGGGCGAACACCTCATCCGGTTGTCCTAGGCCGTCGACCGAGTGCAGCAATCCTTGTTTCCGATAAAAATCCAACAGCGGCTCGGTCTGCTTGCGATAAGCCACGAGCCGCTGGCGAATCACCTCGGGCTGATCGTCGGCCCGGCCGCGGGCCGCCAGCCGCTTCACAAGCGCCTCTTCGTCTACCCGCAATTCTATGACGCCGTCTAGTGGCTGCTTCCTAACCGTCAGCATTTCGTCGAGCGATTCCGCTTGAGCGACCGTGCGGGGAAAGCCGTCCAACAAACATCCAGCCGCACAATCGGCGTCCGACAGCCGCCGAGCGACGATTGCCACCACCAGCGAATCGGGCACCAAGTCGCCGCGACTCATGTATTCCTGCGCCGACAGTCCCTCGGGCGTTTGTTTGCGAACCGCTTCCCGCAGCATGTCGCCCGTCGAAAGGTGCGGGATCTTCAGGTAGGCCAGCAATCGCTCGGCCTGGGTTCCCTTGCCCGCTCCCGGCGGACCGATAAATATGATTCGCATGCGAGGGTGGGGGTTAGGCGGCACGGGTAACGTTTAATTTTACGGCGATGACCGGTTCGGCACCGCACGCGCGAAGCCGCAAGCGAGCCTCCGACCACGCTCGGTAGGGAAACTCGCTTACGGTTTTGCGCATCGCTCCCGCCTAAACTCTCCGCAGCCGCGCTTCTATTCCAGCAATCCCTTGTAATTTCGCATGATGAGGTGACTGTCGATTTGCTGCACCAGGTCGAAGGCAACACTGACGATGATCAACAGCCCCGTTCCGCCGAAAAAGCTGGACACATTCGGCGGCACGCCCATCAGGCTTCCAACGATCGTCGGGATGATAGCGACGACTGCCAAAAAGCCGGCCCCGACATACGTAATCCGCACCATGACACGTTCCAAATGGTCCGACGTGCGCCGTCCGGGCCGATAGCCGGGGATAAACGTGCCGTGGTCTTTCATATTGTCGGCCATCTCCTTCGGATTGAAGGTGATCGCCGTCCAGAAATAGCAGAAGAAATAAATCAACACGATGTAAAGGACGTTGTAGGAGAACGAGCTGCCGCGCTGCAACGAATCGTGCAGGCCCTCCCAGATCCCGTGCCAAATCGACGGCTCTCCTTTGGTCGCCGAGCTGACATTTTCGAGCCAGCCGAAAATCATCTGCGGAAACAACAGCAAGCTGCTGGCAAAAATGATCGGCATGACGCCCGATTGATTCACTCGCAGCGGCAGATATTCGCGCGTGCCGCCGAACACGCGCCGGCCGCGCACGTGCTTGGCATGTTGCGTGGGGATGCGCCGCTGCGCGCGCTCGATATACACCACCCCCGCCACGACGCCGATAAACAGCAGTATCAGCCCGATCAGCACCTCGATCCCTTTCTTGCCGCCGCTGCTGCCGAGCTCGAAGCGAGTGACCTTAAGCATTTCAAGGCCCGCGGTCGGCATGCGGGCCAAGATGCCGGCCATGATCAACAAGCTGATGCCGTTGCCGATGCCGAATTCGTCGATCTGTTCGCCGAGCCACATCAAGAAGATCGTGCCGGCGGTCATGGTGAGAATCGTCACCACGATCCAGCCGAAATGGACCGACTGCGTCGCTTGGTCGAAGAAATAGGGATTCACCAATCGGCCGTTGTTGCCGAGGAGATAAAACTTCACGTAGCCCCAGGTTTGCACCAGGCAGATGAAAACGGTGAGATACCGCGTGTATTCGTTGATTTTCTTTTGCCCGCTTTCGCCCTCCTTGCGGAGCTTCTCGAGCGGCTCCCAGACGCTTCCCAAAAGCTGGAAGATAATCGATGCCGAGATATACGGCATGATCCCGAGGCCGAAGATCGTCACCACGTTCAACTGGCTGGCGCTGAAGATGGCCACGGCGTTGAATAAATCGGTGACGCCGCCGGTGCCGGCGCCTTGCTCCGAGACGCGCCGCATCTCGGCCTGATTGACGATCGGCAGCGGCACCGCGAAGCCGATCCGATAGATGGCCAATAGCGCGAGCGTCAGCAGAATTTTCTTCCGCAGCTCGGGGATCGTGAAAATCGAGCGGATTTTATCAAACATGATTGCGCTCCATCCCTAGCTGCCAAGTCACCGAAAAACCGCCCGACGCATTCGTTCGCCGGGAAGATCACTTCCGGATTACCGCGCGTCCTTTTTCGCGGCCATCTTGTTCTTTTGCACCGGGGCCGGTTCCGGCAACACGATCGCCTCGCCGCCGGCTTGCTGAATCTTCGCCAGCGCGGCTTCGCTAAATCGATGTGCCGAGATCTTCAGCGGCTTGGTTAGTTGACCATCCGCCAGCACTTTCAGCAACTCGAATCGGCCTTTAAGCACGCCCTTGGCCTTGAGCGATTCGGGAGTGACCGCTTCGCCGTCGGCAAACACGGCATCGATGCGGCCGAGATTGACCGACACCACGTCGCGGCCCCATTGGTTGTGAAACCCGCGCTTCGGCACTCGCCGCACCAGCGGCATGCGGGCGCCTTCGAAAACCGGGTTGGCCGACCAGCCCGCCAACTGGCCCTGGCCTTTGTGTCCGCGGCCCGACGTTTTGCCGCGCCCCGAACCAGGCCCACGGCCGATCCGCAGACGCTTCTTGTGCTTGTGAATACCGCGATTGACGTCGTTCAATTTCATGTCAGTAATCTCATGTCAGCGAAACTCCTCGCAGGCGCTCGACTTCATGGCGCGTGCGCAATTTTTGTAAGGCGTCGACCGTTGCTTTCACCAGGTTCACCGGGTTGGTCGAGCCGTAGCACTTCGTCAAAACGTCGTGAATGCCCGACGCCTCGCAAACCGCCCGCACCGCAGCCCCCGCGATCACGCCGGTGCCGGGGCTGGCCGGGATCAGCACGACATTGGCGGCGCCAAATTGCCCGAGCACCCGATGCGGGATCGTGCCCGACTCGATCGGGAACTCGAACATGCTGCGGCTGCCGTCTTTGACGGCCTTTTCCACGCTGGGGGGCACTTCGTTGGCCTTGCCATAGCCCCAGCCGACTTTCCCCTTGCCATTGCCCACCACGACCATCGCGGCAAAGCTGAATCGCCGGCCGCCTTTGACCACCGCGGCGCAACGCTTGATCTTGATCACCTTGTCAATCAACTCGCCGCCACGACTCGAATCTTTCGCCACGGTAAACTCGCTGGGTGGAAGGCTACAGGCTTGAGACTGTAGGCCGAAGGTATGAATGGGAATTGTTGCCTGGGTGTCCCTCGCTAACGCTTCGGGCTAGTGTCCCTATACTAGCCCGAAGCGTTAGCGAGGGTGCACGACCGCACCCAATCGATTCCTACGAATCGAGGTATCTAAAACTGCAAACCGGCTTTTCTGGCGGCTTCGGCCAATGCGGCCACTCGGCCATGGAATTGGGCGCTGCCGCGGTCGAAACAAACCTTCGTGATCCCGGCCGCAACCGCCCGCTCGGCGACGGCCTTGCCGACCGCTTCCGCCGCGCCTTTGTTGCCGCCATACTTCAGGCCATCGCGCAGTTGCGTATCGCTCGTGCTCGCGGAGGCCAATGTGCGGCCTAGCGCGTCGTCGATCACCTGGGCATAGATGTGCTTGTGGCTGCGAAACACCGACAGCCGCGGACGCTCGGTCGAGCCCCGCACGCGCTTCCGCACCCGAAAGCTGCGACGCGTCCGTTGGCGATTGATGGCCTTTTCGTGATTCATGGCAATTTGCTATTCGATAAATCCAGCGAATTCTTTGCAACGCGTGGCACTGGCGACTCCCACCGATACACAGCCAGCCCAACGCCAACACTGGCAGACTGCGCTTGCCAGCGGCACACACCTCTTGGAACAATCCAACCGCCAACTCGTGCCCCTACTTCCCGGTAACAGCCTTGCCCGCCTTGCGGCGAACGACTTCGCCGTCGTAACGCACGCCCTTGCCCTTGTAGGGCTCCGGCTTGCGAACGGCTCGAGCCTCGGCGGCGAATTGGCCGACCATTTGCTTGTCGATCCCCTTGATCACCACGTGTGTCTGATCGGGGCACGTGACTTTCAAACCCGGAGGAATCGGCAATTGCACTTCGTTGGCATACCCGACGCGAAGCTGCAACACGTCTTTCAGTACCGCGGCCAAATAACCGACGCCGACGATCTCGAGCTTCTTTTCATAGCCTTGCGTTACGCCGATCACCATATTGCGCACCAGCGCTCGCGTGAGCCCTTGCACCGCGCGGGCCTGGCGGGTTTCGTCTTTCCGCGTGACCAGCACGCGCTTGCCCGGCTCGTCGAACTTCACTTCGACGTTCGGCAGATACGTTTGGTTGAGCTTGCCCAACGGCCCTTCGACGGCAACAGCCCCATCGGCGACGGCGACTTTCACGCCGGCCGGAACGGCCACAGGAACTTTTCCAATCCGCGACATCCGAGTGACTTTCTTTTCTGGGGCCCTAAAAAGGTGTCAGGAACCGATTTGCATAAATTCGTTTCGAATCGCGACTCGCTTGGCGCAAATCGGTTCCTGACACCTTTTTCTTCTACCACAATTCGCAGAGCACTTCGCCGCCCAGATTCCGCTGGCGGGCCTCGCGGTCGCTGATCACTCCACGGTTCGTGCTAAGAATCGAAATGCCCAGGCCGTTGAGGATCGGTTTCAATCTCGCGGCGCCGGCGAAGACGCGGCGGCCCGGCTTGCTGACGCGCTTCAAATGCCGGATGACGCGCTCGCCGTTCGGCCCGTATTTCAATTCGATCTGCAATTGATTGACCGGCTGGCTCTCGACTTCTTTCCAGTCCCAGATGTAGCCTTCGCGCTTGAGCACCTCGGCCAGGCCGCGCTTGACCTTTGAAATCGGCATATCGACGCTCGGCCGTTCGACACGCACCGCATTACGGATGCGGGTAAGCATGTCGGCGATAGGATCAGTCATCATGGGGGTTATTGTCCCTTGCAAGACCAGCGCTCAAAAACATAATTCACACTTGCCTACAACACGCCGCCACCCACCTCATCCTCCCCTCTCCATTTGCTGGAGGGGCCGGACGGTCATTCTCCCCTCTCCCCTTGCGGGAGAGGACAGTCATTCTCCCTTCTCCCCTTGCGGGAGAGGGGTCCCCAAAGGGGTCAGGCACATTTTTCGGCGGAGCGGTTACCTGCCGATTTTCGGCTCTAGCGGCCGAAAAATGAGCCAGACCCCGCCGCGTTTACCAACTCGCCTTGCGAACGCCGGGAATGTGTCCCTGGTCCGCCAACTTGCGGAAACAAATCCGGCACACGCCAAACTTCCGATACACGGCCCGCGGCCGTCCGCAAAGCAGACAGCGCCGGTTCAGCCGGGTGGAATATTTCGGCTTCTTCAAGGCCTTTGCAATCTTCGACTTGCTCGCCATGGGGAGCCCTTACAACGATTCTGTACGATAGTGAACTCGCCGCTCGTCCTCGCTAACGCTTCGGGCTGGTGTCCGCCGCTCCGCCGCCAAAAATACCAGCCCGAAGCGTCAGCGAGGGTGAACTCCAAACAAATCTTCCATTTCAACCGCGCGCCGTGTGCCACTGGCTATGCCAGTGCTTCCGCGCCCTCGGTCGTACCAGCACACCGGCAAAGCAGCGGCACAACTGACAATCGTCGCCTCAAATCTGCCGTCTCACGCCGCTCCTTTGCCCTTCGCTTCCGGCACTTTGAACGGCATTCCGAAGCCGCGCAACAGTTCGCGCGATTCGTCGTTGCTGTGGCCGGAAATCACGATCGTAATATTCATCCCTTGCGGACGCGTGAACTTATCCGGATTCAACTCCGGAAACACGAGCTGCTCCGACAGGCCGAGGCTGTAGTTTCCCCGGCCATCGAAGCCGTCCGGGCTCAGCCCGCGGAAGTCGCGCACGCGCGGCAGGGCCAACGCCACCAGCCGATCGAGAAACTCGTACATCCGCAAACCGCGGAGCGTCACTTTGCAGCCGATCGGCATTCCTTCGCGAAGCTTGAAATTCGCGATCGAATAGCGGCTTTTGGTGACCACCGGCTTTTGCCCGGCGATTTGAGCCAAGGCGGCAACCGCATCTTCCAGAAATTTCTTTTCCGTGATCGCGTCGCCGACGCCCATGTTGATAATGATCTTCTGCAATCGCGGCAGGGCCAGGCGATTGTTGCGGCCGAACTTCTGGGCCAGGGCCGGCAGGAGTTCTTTCTCGTATTTTTCCAGCAACCGGGGAACCGGCGGCTTTCCGGCCGGCGCTTCGGGAGCGGCTTCGGCTTTCTTGGATGGCTTTTTGGGTGGTTTCTTGTCCATGGATTGTAGGTCAGGCTTTCCAGCCTGACGACTTCAAGGATGTTTGCTCACCGCTGCTGCGGGATTGCTTTAAGTTGCCGGGGTCGCTTGATGCCGCATGACTTCAGTTGGGCACAAATCAGGCTGGAAAGCCCGGCCTACGTGGCAGTCGTTTCTTTTTTCTTTCGGGCGGGCGAAAGCGGGCCGATGTTCTTGCCGCAATTGGCCCGTTTGCAATAACGGTGCTTGCTGCCGTCTTGCTCGGTACGCACGCCCGTCCGGGTGCGCTTGCCGCACACGGGGCAGACAAGCATGATGTTCGAGATCGCGATCGGCATTTCCTTGGACAACCGGCCGCCGCGCGGGTTCTGTTGGCTGCGGCGCATGTGCTTCTGCACCCGGGCGACGCCTTCGACGACCACCTTATTCCGGCTGCCGAGAATGCGCAGCACCTTGGCGCGCGTCCCTTTATCGGCCCCGGCAATGACTTCCACTTGATCGTTCGAGCGGATGTGCATCACACCACCTCACTTGCGAGACTGACGATTTTCATGAAATTCCGATCTCGCAACTCCCGGGCAACGGCGCCGAAAATGCGCGTGCCGCGGGGATTCTTTTCATTGTCGATCAACACCACCGCGTTGCTGTCGAAGCGGATATAGCTGCCATCGACACGGCGCGTCGGCCGCTTGCACCGCACGATGACGGCCTTCACCACGGCCTTCTTTTTCACTTCACTGCCGGGAATCACCGTCTTAACGCTGCAAACGATGATATCGCCCAGACCGGCCACGCGCCGCTTGCTGCCGCCGAGCACCTTGAAGCACATCACTTCCTTGGCGCCGGTGTTGTCGGCCACGACGAGCCGAGTTTGCATTTGAATCATGATCGATCGTCCGTTGTTCGTTCACTCAGGCTTTCTGGCCCGACAATCTTCGTGCGTCTCACTGGCTTTGCCAGTGCTTCGTCAATCGATCCGCAGGCACCCGCAAAGTCAGGGCACGCGGAAGTTTCTTTCCGAATCAACCGGCTCCAGGCTCGCTGGTCTTCTCCGACTTCGAAGCGGCCTTCATTGCCGCCAGGTCGACCAAGCGGCTCTTGGTCACGATCCGCACCAATTCCCAGCGCTTCAACCGCGAGCGAGGACGGCTTTCCATGATTTCGACCGTGTCGCCTTCGTGGGATTCGTTCTTCTCGTCGTGTACGTGGCACACGGTTCGGTGATGCAGGATCTTGCCGTACTTCTTATGGCGCACCAGCCGCGGGATTTCCACCCGCCGCGTCTTGCTCGCTCGGTCCGATTTCACCACGCCGATTTCGACTCGCTTGGGCATGACAGTTAGGGTGAGGGTGAGGGTGAGGGGTTAGGACGCAGACGCAGCGGCGGCGGTTTTGGCTTTGCGTTCGTTCAGGATTGTTTGGCAGCGGGCGATCAGGCGGCGCTGGCGGCGCAGCTCGCTGGGGGCGTCGAGCCGCTCGGTTTGGGCCTGCAAGCGGAGGCGGAACAATTGCTCCGCCGACTCTTTCCAGGTCAACACGATCTGCTCGTCGCTCATTTCGCGTAAGTCGGCTGCTTTCGCCATGTCATCTCTCCGCCAGTCGTCCCTCGCTAACGCTTCGGGCTAGTGTCGTGCATACTAGCCCGAAGCGTTAGCGAGGGAATCGCCGGCAATCATTCGTTTTCCAATTACAGTTCGGCCGTCTTGTCAACTCGCTCGGCGCCGCAAAAACCGCACCCGGACGGGCATCTTATGCGCAAGCCGGGCAAAACAAAGCCGGGCCGCTTCTTCCGTCACGCCGCTGATCTCGTACAACACCGTTCCCGGCTTGATCACCGCCGCCCAAAACTCGGGCTCCCCTTTTCCCTTTCCCATCCGGGTTTCCAAGGGAATCGAGGTTACCGACTTGTGTGGAAACACGCGCACGTACAATCGGCCTTCGCTGCGCAGATACTGCTGGGCCGCGATCCGCCCGGCCTCGATCGTTGCCGCGCTGAGCCAACCGGCCTGCGAAGCCTGGAGACCGAAATCGCCGAACACGACGCGGTTGCCGCGCGTCGCATCACCTCTTATACGTCCTCTTTGGCTTTTTCGGTGCTTGACTCTCTTGGGCATCAGCGCCATGGCCAACTTCCTCGTACGTGCCTTGATTGATCCAAACTTGAACCCCGATATGCCCCTGCGCGGTTTTGGCTTCCGTCAGGCCGTAGTCGATCTTGGCCCGCAGGGTCGACAGCGGCATCGAGCCGGCGATCTGCTTTTCGCGGCGGGCCATTTCGGCCCCGCCCAACCGGCCGGCCAACTGGATCTTGATCCCCTTGGCGCCGGCTTCCATCGTCGTTTCAACCGCTCGCTTCATCGTGCGCCGAAAGCTGGCCCGTTTGGCCAACTGCTCGGCAATGTCTTCGGCCACCAGTTGGGCATAAATTTCCGGGCGGCCGATTTCTTCGATCTTGATGTTGATCCGCCGCCCCAACAGTTCCTGCAATTCGCCCTGCAATCGCTCGACTTCCTGGCCCTTGCGGCCGATGATCACGCCCGGCCGCGCGGTGTGCAAAATCACTTTCACTTCGTCGCGGGTTCGTTCAATCTCCACTTTCGGAATGCCGGCGAACTTGTATTTATCGTGGATGAAGGCCCGGATCCTGTGATCTTCGATCAGCAGTTCCTTGAACTCCTGCTTCGAGGCATACCAGCGGCTTTTCCAGCCTTCCATGATGCCGACACGGAATCCGACCGGATTGACTTTTTGGCCCATATTCGTTCTTCGCCTTCCGTAGGTCAGGCTTTCCAGCCTGACATGATCTCCGCGATAAGCTCAATTGATCGGTTGCGATTAGTACAGCGAATCCAGCGACACGCGAATGTGCGACATCCGCTTCTTGATCATGAACGCCATTCCTCGGGCATGTGGCTGAATGCGCTTGACGATCGGGCCGCCGTCGACCCGGGCATCGACCACTACCAGGTTGCTGATGTTCACCGAGCGCCGATCTTCCGCGTTGCCCAGCGCGCTTTTCAACACTTTCTCCAACATCCGTGCTCCGCGGTGCGGCATGTATTTCAGGATGTCGAGCGCTTCGTCGGCATGCTTGCCGCGGATCAGATTGGCCAGCGGACGCACCTTGCGGGCGCTGATCTGGGCGAAGCGATGGGTGGCGGTGTAGGCCATGGCAATGAACTCTCGAACAACTCGAATGTGAAAGCGCTAATTCAACTTGCGGCTCAAGGGGTCGGGCACATTTTTCGGCATTACGCTTGGCGGCAATTCCAACGTCCAACCCGCCGACAAACGAGCCAGCCCCCGCCTCACTTAGCGGCCGGCTCGGCTTTGGCCTTCGATGCCTTGCCGCCGTGGCCGCGGAAGGTGCGCGTCGGAGCGAACTCTCCCAACTTATGGCCGACCATGTCTTCGGTTACAAACACCTTCAAATGCAATTTGCCGTTGTGGACCAAAAACGTCTGGCCGACGAATTCGGGGATAATGGTGCAAGCTCGCGCCCAGGTCTTGATCGGCTCGCGCTGTCCGGTCGTCTGCTGCTTTTCCACTTTGGCGAACAGCTTCGGATCGACGTAAGGGCCCTTTTTTAACGATCTTCCCATGCCGTGCTCTGCTCTGCTTTTCGATTAGTGTAGCCACGTTACTTGCGGAACACTGGCGAGGCTGCGCCAACGCCGCTGCACCCTCGGTTACGCTTCGGGCTCGTGTTCAGCACGGGCGAGTGTTTACCGCTAAATAATCTTCAATTGTCCGTAGCGCCGCGATTTGCGACGGCGGATGATCGCCGAGTTCGACGGCTTGCGATGCTTTCGCGTTCCGCCCCCCTTGGCGCTCTTTCCCGTCGGGCTCACCGGATGCCGGCCACCCTTCGTGCGCCCTTCACCACCACCGTGCGGATGATCGATCGGGTTCATGGCGGTGCCGCGAACATGCGGGCGGCGGCCCATCCAACGTTTGCGCCCGGCCTTGCCAAGCGAAACATTCATGTGGTCGGCATTGCCGATCGAGCCGATCGTCGCCCGGCACGCTGCCGGCACGCGGCGAATTTCGCCGCTGGGGAGCGTGAGCTGCGCCCAATCCGCCTCGCGGGCAACCAGCGTCGCACCGGATCCGGCCGAGCGGCACAATCGCCCGCCGCGGCCCGGCTGCAATTCGATATTGTGAACCATCATCCCCAGCGGAATGTTCTTTAGCGGCAAGCAATTGCCGACCGCCGGCGGAGCATCCGGCCCGCTCGCTACCTGAGCGCCCGCCGTCAGCCCGTCGGGAGCCAGAATATAACGCTTTTCGCCATCGACGTAGTTCAATTGCGCGATTCGCGAACTGCGGTTCGGGTCGTATTGAATCGAATCGACCCGCGCCACCACGCCATCTTTATTACGGCGGAAATCGATCAAGCGATACCGCCGTTTATGACCGCCGCCGCGATGCCGGGCGGTGATCACGCCTTGGTTGTTTCGCCCGCCAGTCATCTTCTTGCGCACCGTCAGCCCTTTGAGCGGCTTGGCGCCCTTGGTCAGATCGGCAAAGTCGCTGACGCTCGCCCCGCGGCGGCCAGGCGTAGTCGGATTGTAACGGCGAATTCCCATGTTTCTTAGGCTACAGGCTGTAGGCTACAGGCTGTAGGTTCCAAAGTTCTTGGTCTAGTTCGAGTTCGGCAACAAATGCCGTCCCTGTCGTCTGTAGCCTGTCGCCTTCAGCCTTCTTAAAAGAAATTGATCCGCGATTCCGAATCGAGCGTTACCACCGCTTTCTTCCAGTCGTTGGTTCGGCCGGCATGAAAACGGCTGCGGCGGGGCTTGCCGCGGCGGTTTTGAATATTCACTCGAACCACCTTGACGTTGAACAATTCCTCGACGGCCCGATGCACGTCGCGCTTGTTCGCCAGCTTATTCACCTCGAACGCATACGCATTGTGCCGTGTCGAGCGATGCACGCCCTTCTCGGTCACCAGCGGACGAAGGATGATCTGATGCGGCACCAAGTGCAGCTTGCCTTCGGCGGCCGTCTCATGCATCGCCGGCGTCAATTGGTGTGTCATCGTCGGTAAGCTTCCAATCGTGTATCGAATATCATTCGCCGCGAAACCCGCCGTCCAGCGGCGGGGCCGACGCATCATGCACTTTCGGTCTCGGCTTGCCGGGCGCCGTTCAGGGCTTTGGCTTGCTCTTTGATCTTGTCCAGCGCGGTCTTGGTCACCAGCAATTGCGATGGCCGAAGCACGAGCCAGGCATTCAAATCGCCGACCGGAACGACGCTGACATTCGGAATATTCCGGGCCGATTTGTAAACATTCGCATCGTGCGCCGCGGTGGCCACCAGCAGCGAGCGGCCCTCGTGCTTCAAGGCGCCGATGATGGCCGTCATGTCGCGAGTTTTCGGGGCGTCGAACTTCAATTCATCGACCACCGTGATCTGTCCGTCGCGAAGCTTCGACGCCAGCGCCATGCGTGTGGCCAGTTGCAAGGCCTTGCGCGGGAGGCGGTAGCTCCAATCGCGGGGCGATTTGGCGAAAATGTGGCCGCCGCCCCGACGGATGCCGCTGCGACGCGAGCCCGCCCGGGCATTGCCCGTCCCCTTCTGGCGATACATCTTTTTCGTCGTGCCGGCCACCATCCCGCGGCTCTTGGTCTGCGCCGTCCCCAGCCGCAAATTCGACTGATACATCACCACGGCATCGTGCAGCAACTGCTTATTGATGCGCGGAGCGAGATCCGTCGGATCGATGTCGTAGGTTCCGACTTCTTTGCCCGTTCGATCGTAAACTGTCAAGCTGGCCATGCGATGGGGGATTAGGGTTAGGGGCTAGGGCTAGGGCTAGGGGGGTAATTTGGCTCTCGTTTGGGATCAAGGCGGCAATTCAGTTCCTCACCCTATCCCCTCGCCCTCACCCTACATCTTGTTCGATTGCTTCACGAATACGTATCCGCCGTTGGGGCCGGGCACGGCGCCGCGAATCAATAGCAGATTGTGCTCGGAGTCGATCCGCACCAGCTTCAAATTGCGATTCGTGGTCCGTTCGTTGCCGTAGCGGCCGGCCATGCGTTTGCCCTTGAACACACGCGCGGGAAACGTGTTCATGCTGGTTCCGCCGCCGTGGCGGTGCACCTTTTTCACGCCGTGGGTGGCTCGCTGGCCTTTGAAATTGTGCCGCCGCATGACGCCCGACGTGCCGCGGCCTTTGCTCGTGCCGGTGACGTCGACCGCCGTGATTTCTTTGAAAATGTCGACCTTCAGCAATTGGCCGACGGAAAAGCCCTCGATCGGACCGCGCAGCTCGCCGACAAACCGTTTCGGCTCGCAATCCGCTTTGGCGAGAGGCTCGACGCCAGCTTTGGCTTGAGCCTTGGCACGCTTGCTATCCAAGCGGGCGACTTGGCCACGCTGGGCGCGGCTGGCAAGGCGGCGGGGTTTGTCGAGATAGCCCAACTGCACCGCTTCGTATCCGTCTCGGTCCTTCGTGCGCAATTGCAGCACGTGGCACGGCCCGGCCTCGACCACGGTCACCGGAATGGCGGCTCCGGCTTCGTCAAAAATCTGAGTCATCCCGACCTTACGGCCGAGTAATCCAATGGGCATCGCTCGAATTCCCTGCTCGCTCTCGCCCGCGGGAGGCTCGGGGACCAAAGGTTCTTAGAACCGGCCCCGACTTACCCGCAAAGCTTCCGTGGCATAAATGCTTCCGATGTTGAGTAGTTGGCTCGCTCCGCGTCGTCCGCCCGTTCCGCGGCAGGCATATTCCGTATGCCGTCCGCGGTAGTATGGGCTACGGCATACGGAGTATGCCTTCTACTTTCTAATGTCGGCCGCTGGCCTTGATCTTGATATCCACCCCCGCCGGCAAACTCAACTTGTTCAACGCTTCGATCGTTTTGGCTGTCGCCTGCACGATATCGATCAGCCGCTTGTGTGTGCGAATCTCGAACTGCTGCCGGGCCTTCTTGTCCACGTGTGGACTGGAAAGCACCGTGTAGCGCTCGATCCGAGTGGGCAACGGAATCGGACCATGCACTTCCGAATTCGTCCGCTTGGCGGTGTCGACGATTTCCGCCGCGCTTTGATCGAGCACGGAGTGGTCGTACGCCTCCATCCGGATGCGAATCATTTCGTGCGAGTGTCCAGCCACCGTCGTTCTCCGCTCAGGATTTGAATCCGGCACACCGCCTGGGCACGCGGCGAACGCGGGCAAATCCGGTCTCTCATGGAAACCATATCGCCACGCATCACGCACCCCACGCTAACCAAGCCCCCGTTAGGGAAGCCAGCAATCTTAAAACCTCGGCCGCAGCCTGTCAACGGCCGATACGGCGAAATTTCTTTTCGGCGCAACCATTTCCCGCTCACGCGATTTGGATAAAGGGATCGAGTGGCGCGATGGATGGCTGCCACGTCCCGCTGCCTTCAGCGGGCATGCGCAATCTTGATGGGGCCAACATGCCCACGCAAAGTCGTGGCCATGCCACCCGGCGCAATGCTCGACGCGAACTGCGGCGATCAAGCCGCGCGGCGGTGAGATGCGGCTGGGGCGAGCGATGGCAACGTGCTGGGCGGCAATTTGCGCCATACGGTTTTTGCACCGTTGGCTTCGGCCGCGTAGAGCATTGCCGCGGGCGACAGCATACGCGGAATATAGTGCCAGGCTTCGCCAAGTCGCTCGACCACACGTTCCGCAGAGACGAGCACCAATTCATTGCCCGGCAGAGCGTTGGCCGAGCGAACCAGCGACTGCACGGCGTCGCCGGGAATCAGGTGCACCCGGGCGCCGGTGGCGCGCAGCATTCGATACGCTTGCTTAAGCGAAACCGCCGCGGTTTCCGATCTTGGTCCGGCTTCGAACAAATCGACGCCGATGTAGCGAATTTCGGACGCCGCATGGTATCGCCGAGCAAGGCGGATCATTCGCAACCCACGCCGCAAATCGCCGATGCCGATCTCCATGATTCGCCGCACTTTCGTCTTCCGAATAGCGCGAAACAAAACGCGTTCGCCGGAAGGTTGGGAAAGATAGGCCAACCAAATAGATTCGAGTGAATTCACGGCGGGCAGGATCCGTTCGGGCAGCCGTTCAGGAAAAGGTTCTACTCTCTCAATTTCGGCCAGCGCAGGACGCCGAGTTGACCAGAAGTCGGCCCCGTTCCACCTTCCCGTGGGTGCGCCGCACGAACCTGCGAAGATGCGGCCGCAGAACCGCCGAACAACACCAAAAACGGTCGAACGCGATGTTTTTTTTCGCGACGATCGTCCCGCTGCCAGCGCTATTTGGCGACTTTGAGAAATTCACTTTGGTAGTAATCGATCGAGCGCCGCAAACCTTCCTCGAAGCTCACTCGCGGCTCGTAGCGCAGCAATTGCCGAGCGAGCGTAATATCGGCAAGACTTTCGCGCACATCGCCGGGCCGCGGCGGGGCGAATTGCGGCTTGGCCGGCGTGCCGAGCAAGCGCGAGAGCACGTCGAGCAAGTCCAAGAGCGTCACGCTTCGCCCCGCGGCCAGATTGATCACGCGCCCCGACACGCCCGGCGCTTCTGCTGCCAACAAATTGCCGGCCACGACATCCCCGACAAATGTGAAATCGCGCGATTGCAGGCCATCGCCGAACACGGTGGGCTGCTTGCCCGATAGCAGGATCGTGATGAACTTCGGTATGACGGCCGAGTATTCGCTGTTGGGATCTTGCCGCGGGCCGAACACGTTGAAATAGCGGAGCGTAACGGTTTCGATCTTTCGCATCGCCGCATACGCATGGCAATAGAGTTCGGCGGCGATTTTTGCGGCCCCGTAAGGCGAGATCGGCAGCGGCAGATCGGTTTCGCGCTTCGAGGTCGACGGCTGATCGCCGTAGGCGCTGCTCGAGCCGGCGTAGACGATTCGCCGCACATTCGCTCGGCTGGCCGCGTCCAAGAGCGCAAGCGTCCCGCTGACGCACGCGGCATTCGTCTCCAACGGCCGTTCGACGCTTCGCGGCACCGACGCCAGCGCGGCTTCGTGAAAGATGCAATCCACTCCGGCAACGGCTCGGCCGAGGGCGGCCTCGTCGTTCAAGTCGGCCTCGATGAATTCAATCCGATCGCGCACCGTGGCGAGATTGGAAAGCTTGCCGGTCGACAGATTATCGAGCACGCGCACGCGGTCGCCGCGCTGAACCAAAGCTTCGGCGACATGCGACCCGATAAAACCCGCCCCGCCGGTCACGAGAACATTTCGCATGGAAAAAATGATGGGCCAGGGGTGGGGAGAATCAGGACCAAGATGGTTGGCCGAAGCGGAGTTTTTGTAGCAACCGACAAACCGTGGGGCAAACGCCGCCACGCAAGTGTAGCACACGCCCACCGGCCGCGCGCTCGCTTCCCCCTGTGCCCATGTGGGAGTGCCGCAGCAGCGGGCCCTGGTATCGCCAATGCCAACATTCAAAGGCTGATGAATAATTCCGATTGCAGGAGTGCTATTGCAATTTCTTCGTGCCCAGGCACCAGAGAAAGTGGTTGCTGCGGATGAACATCCTGCCGTCAGCCATTGCGGGGGTGGCGTCAGCCCCATCGCTCAATTCGCACAGCGCGATCTGGCGAAAAGTTCGTTCGGCCGCAACGACGAGCGTCGTTCCATCCCGACCCATGCAATAGACGCGGTCGCCACTGCCGACGAGCGAGGCGTAAGCCCCCGGTGCCCGCTGCTTCCATTGCTGCTCGCCCGTCGTTGCATCCAGGCAGACCAGCGATCCGGGTGTGACCGCCATGAATAAAAGGCCGTGCGTGACCAGCGGGCTCGATGTCTCGCTCAATCCTTTTTTGTATTGCCAGAGCAACTTCGGATTTGTGGCGCCTCCATAGCACATCAGGCTCGACCCGACGTTCAGAAGGTACAAGCGATTGTCGGCCCAAGTCGGGGATGGCGCGACTTGGCCGGTGACGCCGTCCAGATCCCACACGACCTGTCCCTTTTTGTCGAATCCGGTGATAGACCCATTTGCATTGGCGACCCAGATCGGCGACCCGTCGGCTTCTGGGATCACGATTGGCGACGACCACGATGCGCCGCGCGAGCGTTGGCGTTCCCAGATCGTCTTTCCGGACGTGCCGTCCAGACACAGCACCTTGCCATTCTCCTGCCAGTCAAGCTGGATGAACACCATCTTATTCCATATCGCAGGCGACGAAGCATGGCCGTATCCAATCACCGGGCGTTGAAGAAAGTTCTTCCATCGCAATTTGCCGTCGTGGGAAAAACAGGCCAGATCTCCGGTTCCGAACAGGGCGCAGACTCCATCGGCATCGCATGCGGGCGTCGGAAGAGCAAGCGCCGAATCGGCAACCGACGGCAGCGCCTCGCCGCCTCCGCCATCCGGAACCACTTGGCGCCAAAGTTGTCTCCCATTTTCGGTATCGAACGCAACGACCGCACGCTCATCGTGATTCGCTTCCGTGATGTAGATGTGATTCCTCCAGACGACCGGCGAACTTGTGCATGACGTCGCCAGCGGTGTTTTCCAGACCACGCCGCGAGCGGTGCTGCCGTCCCAATCGAGCGGCGCGTTGTTCCAACTCGACACGCCGCACCTGGGACCGCGAAAACAGCTCCAGTCGCTCCCGGCGGCCTTCGTTGGGGGCGCCGCCGGCACCACTGACGCCGGGCTCTTCGCGGCGGTTCGCCCGCCGTCATTGAAACTGGTTGCTGCCGGCGCAGGCGCGCGGCTGGAATCGGCGGTTTGTTCGGCCGGCGGCGCGCCCGAGCAAACGACGACCATCGCAAACGCGAGCATCCAGGAGAAAGCAGGTGTTGCCATCGTCGTAATTTGGAATGAAGCACGCGACGCGGTTTGCATCCGTAGCTCGCTGCGCTCAGGAATTTTCAAATCGCCGCTTTAGAGAAACATCGGAGGGCCGCCACCCTCACGGAGGCAATCGGCGGCCCTCGAAAATATATCCGGGCTCAGGAGTTTCTTACGCCATTCAGTCGGCCAAGGTCAGAGCCGGGTCGCCGAACAACACCAGGGAAGGCGCGTCGATCTCGATGCAATTATTCGAGTCTTTGCTCGACTGATCCGCGCTTTGCTTGGGCGCCCAACGCTGATATGCCTGCCATTTGGCTTCCAGCAGCGCCTCGCCAACGGTCATCTTCTTCATGAGGAAATTGTCCCAGAATAGAATTGCTTGATCCGCCCCGACGCCCTTGGGCGCATAGCGCCAAAAGCAGATCGACTGGCATTTGTTGGGCGCCATGTAGGCGATCAAACCGGCGTGAATCGCCGCGGGGGGCAGGTATTCCGCGTTCGTCCGGAAATTGGCGTTCACCGTTCCGACGTTGCACCCGATTACGTAGGCGACCGTTGGCGCCTTGAAGTTCAATCGCTTGCGGTACTCGGCCCCGGTTGCCAGATAGTTTTTCAGATCCTTGCCGGTTCTTCCCGATTCGATCCGCAGATAAGGCGGATCGCCGTGCGCGACATACTGAACGAATCCATAGTCGCTTGTGGAATGGAACAGGTCGGGCGCCTTCAGGCCAGTGCTTTGCGGATTGGTTTCATCCCTGGGAAAGACATAGCTCGCGGCCAAGCCGGCCTTGGCAAATTCGTGTGCCACTTCGCCTGCTGGATGAAACGGCTCGTGCGGAGAGGCATCAGGACCACCCTCGTCGGGCTGATTCAGGCGGTGCCCGTCGAGCACGATCGCCCTTTTCTCCCATCCCTGCGGCGCCAGGCTAGCGTACCGACCGCCTGGCAAATACTGCTTGCGGAAAAACGTTTTGACAAGCATCAGCGACGCGTCATGAATGTTGTCGGCCATGATGCGCCCGACGGCCAGGTCCGGCTTGACGAAATGCGTGAAATCCACGTCAGCCCGGAGCGTGGCGTAAGGCGTGTCCGAAGGCACATAATCGATGGAAAGGCTCCAAAACGTATATTTCGCGTGCAGATCGATGTAGTAATGCGGCAGCGCCTTGGAACCGCCCACCATCGCCAGGAAGCGCGGTTTCTGGCCGTTGCTAATCAGATATTTGGCCGCCGCGCGGCAATCGGCTTTGAGCCGCTTCATCACCGGCATCACCGACGCCAGTTTTTCCGCGTCGGCTTGATCGCCCAGGCTCACGCCCAGATCATTCAGCTTCTGCCGATCACCCGTGTAGTTGCCCGTCTGCACGATCGCGTGGCGATAGGCCGCCAAGGGCGCGCTGGCCAGCGACAGATACGGCCATTGCACGTTTGGATCGAGTTTATCGGCGGTGTCGGTGGGATTGGTGGCGATCACGTAATCGCAGGGAATTTTCAATTCGTTCATGAGTCTCAACTGAAATTTCCAGACCGCCTCCTTGCCGTCGAGCGCCACGACTTCCACATTCGGAATTTTAATGCTGCCGACCACGACGGCTTTCGTCGTGCCCAGGGCTTTGAGTGTGGCCGCGTCGGGATTCACCAGGATCGGCGCTGAAAGCAGAGAAGCGCTCGGCACGATCCAAAGCGCGTGCTCGTAATCCGCGACGGCGAAGACGGTTTCCGCCTTTTTCCAATATTTTCGGGCGATTGCCGCTGTGGCCGCCTGGGCATCGGGGCCGAAGTCTTTCACCGACGCGGAGGTGGCAGGAATTGCCACCTCGGGGTTTGAAGTTCCGTCGTCAAGGATGAGAGGAACGGACCCGCCGTGATTATAAAACACTGGCGTGATGCAGGCCGCCGTCAATGTCTGCCACTGCTGGCGGTCGAGCCTAAGCACCAGCGCCTTGGCCGGCGGCGCGAAGTCGGCTTCGGCGTGGACGGCTACGGTTTCAGCGACTGCGACGCGGACTCCGGCAAGAGCGGTGCCGGCAACGCATACGAGTGCGAGGTACAAACGGTAGCGATTCTTCATGGAAAACTCCGGGAGAATGAACGGATTTGTTCGGCTGGCGAGTGGTCGACGCCGTGCGAGCCCATTCGACGCGGTGGGGAAACTGGCTGCGTTGGTCTAGTTCGATCGGCGGTCTCGTTCGTGCCACGCCGATACCGTCAGCCCGGAGCAGCAAAGTATAATTGGATGCGACGGTGCTTTTCCATTTGGCGACGTCGTGCGAATTCGGTCCCGCTCGATGATGAAATCTGTAGCCGTTGTGCCGACGCCGCGCGGGCGCTATGCGATCCCGCACTTCCATCGTAAGATGAGAAGCGATCGCCGGAGTTCCGTTCGCAAGGAGAGGTTTGCAACCCGCCTCCCGTGGCAATATTTCAGCGATGCTTTCTCGACACCAATTTTCGAGGCTCATTTCGTAAGCCTCGATGCATTTGCGATTTCGACCGCCGCAACCTTCTTTGGATGGAGTAATCATGGGAATGACCGTGACCCTCGACCGGATGATTCACACGATCGCCACCCACGACGGATTGGGAAAGGAACTCGATCTCGGGGAATGCGCCAATGCGGGTGGAGATCTCAGTCCGATCGACGTTTTGGCAATGAGCCTGGCGTCGTGCGTCTTGCTTGTTATGGCCAAAGCAGCACGGGCCAAAGCGATTGATCTGACCGGCGCCTGGGCAGCGGTTTCCGACGATGTAAAAGAGTATAAGATCAAGTCTATCACCGTGACAATCCATTCTCCGCAATCTCCGTCGGAGACAGACCGCTCATTTCTGGAAAAGGAAAGTCACGCGTGTCCGGTTTATCTGGCCGTTCAGGACAATATCAACGTGAATCTGACGTTTGCGTGGGGCTGCGAGGCCGCGCGGCCGGCGAATTGCCGACCCGCCCCGCAAGCGGCGGCGTGCGCTCAAACCACGAATTGAGCCTGACTTGAAGCAGGACATGAGTATCCGAAACGTGAGAATTGTGGCTTCCGAGGACTCGTCAAAACGCTTTGGTTTAACGCGGTCATCCATGCCGTGGTGCGGGAGGTTCCGGAAGGAGCAAGTTCGGACATGTCCGCTATTCCAGATGATGCCGCTGGTCTTCGACGCACAGATCGGGGGCTGAAATTGATTGAAAATGCTAATCCGCGGAGGAGTCGCACGTGAACGCTCGCATCGTCGCTCGCTCGTTTGTGGTCGTAATGGGTCTTCTGGTTTTCGGGTTCGCCTCGCAGTTGCTTGCCGGCGAACCAGGCAACCTCGTCGTCGATGGCGGCTTCGAACAAACGATGTCTCCCAACCAGTTCGGGCATGTATTCAAGAAATGGGGCGGCTGGAAATACGAAGGCGATTGCGAATTCCGCGTGGGGCAAGTCGCGCATCGCGGCAAGACATCGTGCCTGCTGTTCGCTGCCGGGCCGGCCAAAATCCGCGTCTCACAGACGATCAAAAATCTTTCGCCAGGGCGCTACAAACTGACGGCGTGGATTCGCGGGTTGGACATCGGCGAAGGCCTTTGGCATAGCACCACGGAGTTCGCGATCGACGGCAAATACATGGGGCTCAAGAAAAACGGCACTTTCGGCTGGAGCCCGCTCTCCTATGTCGTGGAAATCAAGCAGCGAAAGGATGTCGATCTGGCGTTCGGCCTGTGGGCGCCGGGTTATTTCTGGATCAGCGATGTGTCGCTCCGTTCGGTGCCATCCGACACGGCTCTCACCGCGGCGCCGGCGATCGGCGCAGAAGAAAAGCCGATCGTGCCGCCCGGCCCGTTGGGAGCGGATCCGGTTCGCTGCCCGGTGTGCGGTTATCAAAACGCGGCCGATGCGAAAACGTGCTACGCCTGCGGGGCGGAACTAGCAGGGCATGCAATCGCTCACGGCCCGGCATCGCGAGTGCTCGCTTCGTTCAAAGACACGAATCCCTTCAGTGGCGGAACGGTCGTGGCGGAGCATGCCGCCGCGGGCGCGAAATCGTTGCGGCTCGACCATGGCTACGCCGTATGGGATGCGGCGCAGGATTGGTCGGGCTACGATTATCTCAAGGCCAATGTCTTTTCCGATTCTGAAAGCCCCACGCCGCTGCATATCGAAATGCGCGATCGCAGCACCCGGGATTATTGGACCCGCTTGAACTACGAAACGATGCTGCCGCCGGGCAAGAGCACGCTCGTGCTGCCGCTTGGGCAACTCTACGTTGGCGAAAAGGCGCGGCCCGGCCGCAAGCTTTTGCTGGGCGCGATTACGCAGCTTGTCTTCGGCATCGACGAAAAGGCCGGCGGACCGATCTATCTCGCCAACGTTCGCTTGGATCGCGATATCGAAACATCGCAAACCATGTTCAAAGGGCTATCGGCCTTTTCGTTTGGACCGGCCGACGGCCCCCTGATGCCCGGCTTCACGCGTGTCGATCCTTCGACGGTCTATAGCCGGGGACGCGGCTTCGGGCTGAAGAATGCCCAGATCTGGCGCACCAGCGACGTGCTCCAGCCCGATCCGCTGTACGAAAATTTCATGTGCATCACCGGCGGCGAATTTGCCGTCGATCTGCCGGACGGCCATTATCACGTGTTCGTGAATATCGACAATCCTTCCGGCTTCTGGGGCGAATATCAGAATTACCGCCGCCGCGCAATTCTTGCCCAGGGCGAACCCGTGCTGCAAGAATCGATGACGTTCGATTCGCTGAAGAAAAAATATTTCCGCTATTGGAACACCGAAGACCTGCCCTCGGACGACACGTTCGACAAATACCAACGTCCCTACTATCACGAGAAGGAATTCGATGTCGACGTGAAAAACGGGCAATTGGATCTCGGTTTCCGCGGCGAAGCCTATGCCTGCAGCGTTTCGGCGGTAGTGATTTATCCGGCCGGCAAGGCCGAGCAAGGCCGCAAGTTTCTCGATTCCGTCGTCGCCAAACGGCGATTCTTCTTCGACAACTACTTCCATCGCATTCTGCACAAACCCACGGGCGACTCGCTCGCCCCGTCCGCCATCGACACCCGCCGCGGCTACGTCGTCTTCTCGCGCGAACCGATGCAAGACGTCTACTACAACGACACGCCGCGGAAAGAAGAAATCGGCCGGCCGGTGTCTGGCTTCGGATTCGCCGGCCAATACGAACCGCTGACGCTCAGCGTCTGCCCGCTCGTGGATTTGGGCAGCGCGACCGTCTCGATCAGCGATCTGTCGGGGCCCGGAAAAATCTCCGCCGACCGCATCGCCGTCGGCTATGTCTCATATCGGCTGACGCGCGTGGCGAGCGACGGCTCGGTGTACACGATCACTCCGCGATTGGTCATTCCTCGCGCGACTGTCGCCATACCCAAGAGCGTTACGCGGCGATTCTGGCTTACGATCCATCCGGCCGACGATACCAAGCCAGGACTCTATCACGGCAAAATCACGATCACGCCCGAGCATGGCGAACCGGCGGAAGTCGCGGTCGAATATCGCGTTTATCCAGGCACGCTCGATCCGGCCGACATTCCTGTCGGGCCATATGCCCATGAGATCGGCATCCCGTGGGACCAATCCGACCCGGCCACGATTGCATGGAATCAGACGATGGAAGCGCGCAGCTTGCGCAGGCTGCACGACTACGGTTTCACATCTTTCTCCGGAATGCCGATCGTGCGCTACCTCGGCTTCAAGGCCGGCAAGCCGCAACTGGATTTCAGCACCGGCGACGCGCAGATGGCGCTCGCCCGCCGCTGCGGCTTCACGATGCCGGTGGTCACCTACACCGAATTCCCCGGCTTGAATCTTTATTTCAAAGACGAAGCAGCGATGCACGCGGCCGGCTTCAGCGACTATAGCAAGTTCGTAAGAGCCGTTTTCACCGCGATCCAGCAGCATGCCGACGCCGCGGGCTGGCTGCCGGTGTATTGGAACATCGCCGACGAGCCGGTCGGCGACGATGTCGTTCGGGCCGGCGAAAATGCGGCCGCCTATCGGGCCGCCTTTCCCAACGGGCCGCCGTTTTTCACCGGCGCGACAAGTTTCGATTCCGCCAAGGCCGACGATCCGCATTTCATCTTCGCCAAGGCCCTGCACGTCGCCGACATGAACGGCCACAACGAGCCGAGCATCGAAATGATTCACCGTGCCGGCAGCGATTGGGCCTTTTACAACAATGCGAATCGCTGGACGTTTGGCGTCTACATGTACAAAGCCGTCAAGCAATTCGACATGAAATTCCGTCTCGGCTGGCATTGGCACGCCGTCGGCGGCGATCCGTACTACGCGCTCGATTGCCGCGAAGATGACTATGCCTGGTGCAACGCCAATCCCGACGGCGAATTGATTCCATCGCTCGAATTCGAACGCCAGATGCGCGGCGGAGTGGACGACTATCGCACGATGCTCACGTTGGCCCGCCTGGCCCGCGAAAGCCACGACCGCTCCGCCGACGAATTGATCGCCCACCGATTGGCCGCATTCAAGCTCGGCCAAACCGATCACGACGCAATCTTCCCGCATTCCGACTATCGAGACTTCCGCAAAACCATGTCCGAAGCGATCGCTCGGCTGCGGGTTACTGGAAACTAAACCAGCCTGATTGGCAGATTCGCCGACCGTAGCGAATCGCAGGCGCGGTCCAACGCCGAAACGAAAATTCCGTTTGCGCGGCGGCTAGCCCCTTGCCGCTCACGACGAGCGCCCGTGTGTGAGCGGCAAGGCGCTAGTCGCCGGTGCATCGTTGATCACGACCGCGAAAACCGTCACCCGGCACGGGCGGCGCCACTCCCGTAGAATTTCAGGTGTCGGATTACATCAAAGCCTGACGCTCGGTCGGCCCACAACCGGAGAAATGCAAATGGAAATCAAACGCGTTGGGTCTCAACCGTCGAGCAAAGGCCCTGCGGATTGGTTCACCGGCACGGTCAGAATCGATCCGCTGTTCGATCGAACGGAGCCGGCCCGAGTGGGCGGCGCGACTGTCACGTTCGAGCCCGGCGCCCGCACCGCGTGGCATACGCATCCGCTCGGCCAGACGTTGATCGTGACCGCCGGCTGCGGCTGGGCCCAACGCGAAGGCGGACCGGTCGAGGAAATCCGTCCCGGCGATGTCGTCTGCTTCGCGCCTGGCGAAAAGCATTGGCACGGGGCGACCGCCACGACCGCGATGACGCACTTGGCCATTCAGGAAAAGCTCGACGGCAAAGTGGTCGATTGGTTGGAACAGGTCAGCGACGAACAATATCGCCGCTGATTCCATCGGAGCCGAGGGATTTGGCCGAGGAGGTCTACATGCTCGACATACCGAACACCCGGGCTAACAACAAACTGCGGAAGTTGACGCGATTTCTTTCGCAGCCGAAAACGATCGAGCCTGCGGTTCCATGGTTCGCAGAAGCCATGTTCATTCTGCAGCATTAAGTGGTGTTCGATGAGCAGCAACATTGCGGTAAAAGTGGTTGTCATCACCGGGGCGAGCAACGGCCTGGGCGATGTGGCCGCCCGGTTGCTTATAATACATGCGACCGGAGCCGTTTCGTCCGGCGCCGGTATAATTCGGCATGGCCAATTTCAAGAAGCGGGTTGCCGAAAACGTCGCCGGCGATTTCTTCGTCGATTCGACATGCATCGATTGCGACACCTGTCGGCAGCTTGCTCCCCACGTGTTTAGCGAAGCCGCTGAAACGGCCTATGTGAGTCGCCAGCCGGAATCGAGCGAAGATTATCGCGGCGCCCTGCAGGCGCTGGTGTCGCGCCCGACCGGTTCGATCGGTTGCCTCGGCGGGGCAGAAAAGCACTATCATGGGTGAGTTTGCGTTGTTGATGTGGCGCGCACGCTGGGGGGCAGAAAAGAGGCAGAAAAGGTGTCAGGAACGAATGGCACTGTCGGCATTGTAACCGATTTGTCAATCGCTAGTTGCATCGCGCGAGACGCGCGCGGAGTTTCTCGCGAGGCTCTTGCATGAGCTTGTAGCCGTGGCGACGTCGTTTGAGTTCGCGCGGCTCGATGCGG